>JBAXCM010000481.1:0-3731 GCA_037141475.1 Verrucomicrobiota bacterium
GCAGGGGCTCGGCGGTGGCGACGTCCGTGAGGTATTTCTTGCCGCCGGCGGCGGGCAATCTCAGTTAGTTACAATTTGAAACCGGCTGGCTGCCTTCCTTGGTGAGACGGATTTTCAGGACCTTCCAGTCGAAGTTGGCCTTGTCGATGTCCTTCACATCCACGCTTCGGGCGGTCCGCACGAAGGAGTTGATAGGTGACGTTGAGTTCTAGCAGAATGATATCTAACAATCTAATGATCTTTGGCGAGCAAACTCGGCAAGACGTGGCTACTGCCCGATGAACCATGGCTAAATGTGGACGGCTCAGGCGGTCAGGAACGAGCAGATATATTGGCAGATCCCCTCGGTCACGGTGATGGTGAAGCCACTGTTTGCGGCGACTTCGAAGGCCTGGCCAGCGGGAATGGGCAGGACATCGGTGCTGCCGTCGATGACAATGGTGCAGCAACCAGCGATGATCTCCATGCGCTCGGCTGCAGCCGTTCCGAAGTGGTATTCACCCGGATAGATCAGGCCCAGGGTCTTCTTGCTGGCATCTGCGAAATGAATCGTGTGGGAAACGACGCGGCCATCAAAATAGATGTTCGCTGTGGCATCGACGGTGACGTTAGGGAAGCTTGACATGGGACGGTTCTGTTATTTGGCTAGGGCTTATTCGGTTGGCAGCTCGGCGGCTTTCCAGGTGGCAAACCCACCGTCGAGGATGGATACTGAGTGACCTAGGGCGGCGAGGCGGGTGGCCACCTTGGTGGAATCCGGACAGCTCAGGTCGGTGCAATAAAGGATGACGGGGCGCTTGGCCGCGACAGCACTGCGGATTTCCGCTTCACGAGCCGCAAGCTGGGCATCAAACTGGCTTTTGGGCCAACTAAGGGCACCCGGGATGTGGCTGATGTGATAGGAAAAGCCGGGGCGCACGTCGTAGATGAGGGCCGTGCTGGATTGCTGGATGGGGAAGAAGGTCGCCAGCGAGACGGCGGTTACCTTGCCAGGTATGGGCGCAACGGTGGTGGGCCGGGTTGGTGGCGGCGTGGTTCTGGGTGAAGCGCCGATGCCCAAGGGACTGGATGGAGTGGCCGCCGTTGGCATGCAAGCGGGGATGGCGGCAGGGATCCAAGCGAGGGCGATCCATCTGATCGCGGCGCGGGTCATTTTTGGATTTTGATGAGTTCCACGTCGAAGACGAGGAGGCCACCGGGGCGGCCGCCGCCGGGATTCTCTCCGTAGCCGAGGGCAGCGGGGATCCAGAGGCGGCGTTTTTCGCCTTCGACCATGAGTTGGACGCCCTCGGTCCAGCCGGGAATGACTTGGTTGAGGCCGAAGGTGATGGATTCGCCGCGGACGACGGAGCTATCGAAAAGTTTGCCATCCGTGGTCCAGCCGGAGTAGTGGACTTCCACGCGGTCGGTGGCATTGGGGTGGGTGGCTCCGCTACCCTTGATGAGAACTTTGGAGGCGAGGCCAGAGGCGGTTTTCTCTGCATCTTTGGGGGCTGCGGCGACATCGGCGGGAACGTCCGGTGGTTTGGGAGCCTTCTTGATGCCTAGCAATTCTACGTCGAAGACCAGAGTGCCACCGGGGCGGCCGCCGCCGGGGTTTTCGCCGTAGGCGAGGGCGGCAGGGATCCAGAAGCGGCGTTTTTCACCTTCGACCATGAGCTGGAGACCTTCGGTCCATCCCTTGATAACCCCGTTGAGAGGGAAACTCGCGGGTTTGCCGCGTTGTACCGAACTATCGAAAAGTTTGCCATCGGTGGTCCAGCCAGAGTAGTGGACCGTGACGGTATCGGCTGCGGCCGGCTTTTGGGCTCCACTGCCCTTGGTGAGAACTTTGGAGGCGAGGCCAGAGGCGGTCTTGGCAGCATCGGCCGGGGCGGCGGCTACATCGGCGGGAGTGGCCGGAGCGGACCCTTGATTGGCAGGAATTTCAGGCATCGTTGATTCAGCGTGGAGGTTGGTGGTGAGCGAAATGGCCAAAGCGACGCCAGCTGGGGCCGCGACGCGCAGGAGTGATTGGGTGAAACGCATGCCGGAAAGTGGGTGGCCGAAGCCCATCTGTCAACCCTTCCCAATCCCAGTAAAACGAAAAATTTTCCTGTGGCAGCTGGCCTCGATTTGTTGAAAAGCCAAAGTTGATTTCGTTAGATCAAGTTTTCTTCTCTTGGGCGTTTGGCGAGCGGGTCGACCGAGCTCTCGGAAGTCTCAGCCGAGCCGTCATGAAGTCAGGAGAGAGGGGTGCTTTTGAAGTCTAACTCTGAGATCTTAGGGGAGGAGAGGCAGTGGCTTCCGGCTTGTCAACAGTCGTGCTAGGGTCCAGCCTCGCCAGTGCTCCAAACTCTCCATGATCGCTTTGGCTTCAACGATCTCCGCGCCGGCCAGGAACCGGTGATCCGGGCCTTGCTCGCGGGCCGCTCGGCATTGGCGGTTTTTCCTACTGGCGGCGGCAAGTCCCTTTGCTACCAGCTTCCGGCGTTGCTGCTGGACGGGCTCACGCTGGTCATTTCTCCGTTGATTGCCTTGATGAAAGATCAGGTGGATTCCCTTACGGCAAAGGGAATTGCAGCCGCCCGGATCGATTCCACGCTCGAAGCCGATGCGCTAGAACGGGTGTATGCGCGGTTGGCCAGTGGTGAGCTAAAGTTGCTGTATGTGGCACCGGAGCGGTTGGCCGACGACGGGTTTCGCCAACGATTGAAGCGCTTGCCGATCCAATTGGTGGCCATTGACGAAGCCCATTGCATCTCAGAGTGGGGTCACAACTTCCGCCCAGAATACCTCAAACTCGCCAAGTTTTGCCGGACTCTCAAAATTCCCCGCGTCCTGGCCCTCACCGCCACCGCCACACCGAGGGTGGCTCGCGAGATTTGCCGCCATTTCCGGATTGCGACAGCTGATCACGTGCAGCTCAGTTTTCACCGGTCCAACTTGGAATTGCGCATCACCCCCTGCAGCGCCGCCCAACGCCAGGGACTCTTGTTGGAAAGAATCGCCGCAATCGAGGGGGCTGTGGTCGTCTATGTGACGCGGCAGGAAACAGCGGAGGAAGTGGCCACTTTGCTGGCTCGCAACGGCCACTCAGCCCAAGCCTATCATGCGGGCCTGAGGGACGACTTCCGCGCCGATGCCCAGCATGCGTTCATGGCCGGAAAAACGCGCATCATGGTGGCGACCATCGCCTTTGGGATGGGGATCGACAAGGCAGATATCCGCGGTGTGATTCACTACAACCTGCCCAAGAGTCTGGAAAACCACACTCAGGAGATTGGCCGAGCCGGGCGCGACGGCCAACCTGCGGTCTGCGAGTTGCTCGCTTGCGCCGCGGACCTCACCGTCTTGGAAAATTTCATTTATGGGGATACGCCGACGCCCGGCGCGCTGGGCAACCTGCTCGACCGGATGTTGCGCCGAGGAGATGCTTTCGATGTGTCGGCTTACGATCTATCCGTCACTTGCGACATCCGGCCGGGGGTGATTGCGACGGTGCTTACCTATCTGGAAATTGACGGCATTATTGAGGCGACGGGCAGTTTTTATGCGACGTATCGGGTGAAGATGAGGCGGCGCATTGATGAGGTTCTCGCAGGGCGCGGGGCGGCTGAGCGGCGGTTTTTGCAAAAATTGCTCGAAGCGGGGCGGCCCGGACGCGGATGGTTGGTCTTTGAGCCCGCCCAGTTGGCCGATGACTGGTGTGTGCCTAGGCAAAAAATTGTTGCGGCTCTGGGAGCACTGGC
>JBAXCM010000482.1:0-3729 GCA_037141475.1 Verrucomicrobiota bacterium
CTGCATACCCGCAATAAGTCATCGGCACTGTGGCATAACTGGCACCCGAACGAGTGAGCGCCGAAGTCGGAGTGGATTGCCAAGTGGGAACCGTCGAAAAAATGTTCACGCCTGGTGCGGCCAGGTCGACTTTGCTACCAAAGTTAGAAAACGAGGCGAGGTGGTCGGTGGAGTCGCTGGCGGCAACGACGATCATGTTCGAGAGGCGGTAGTTAGCCGGATAGGTAGGGGTGATGGAATTATCGACGCTTTCGTTGCCGGCGGCGGTGCAGAAGACGATGCCGGCATCGGCGGCGGCTTGGATGGCGCTACTTTCGCTGGCGGAGTAGGCAGGGCCGCCGTATGAGGCATTGATGGCGACGATATTGATGCCACGTTTTTTCATTTTGACGGCGTAGTCGAGGGCGGCGAGCTCCGCAGCCGTGTTGATAACAGAGCCATCCGAGGAAATTTTGAGTGCCATGATATGGGCATTGAAGGCGGTGCCAACGATGCCGACACCATTGTTAGCAACCGCGGCGATAATTCCCGAGATATGGGAGCCATGCAGGCCGGAATCCGATGGGTTGCCCACATTGCCCGTAAAATCATATCCATGGACGTCGTCGATCTCACCGTTGCCATCATTGTCGAGGCCGTCGCCAGCGATTTCACCGGGATTGGTCCACAGGTTGGCTGCCAGATCCGGGTGGGACGGGTCGATGCCGGTGTCCAGCACCGCTACTACCACCTCTGGCATGTTGGGTTTTGCCAACCCCCAGGCGTCGAGAAAGTGAATGTCAGCCCCGCTGGTGCCAGCGACGCCACTGACGGATTGGCCGGTATTTTGAAGGGCCCAAAGTTTGGAAAAACCAGGATCGTTAGGAACCGGCATGCTGCTGACGTGGCGCAGGTAATTGGGTTCCGCTAGATCCACCTCGGGATCGAGCTGAAGTTCGGCGATGATCTCAGCGGTGGATTGAGTGGCGGAGCGGACGTGACAGTGCTGGCGCTGAGGAGAAATGGCCGCGAACTTCCTAACTGCCGTGAGCTGGTGACGCCCGGTGGCAGCCGCAGCGGCGTCTGCACTGGTGGCCGGTTTAAAAATGACCAGAGCTTCGCCCTCGACGAAATTGGCCTGTGGGGTGGCGGCCGTGGCATGATCCATCAGTAAGCCGAGCGCCAGGATCCAGCAGGCGTAGGAAATGAGCCGTGCCGCCTGCCCGGCATGGCAACGATGGGTTTTCAAGGAAGGAGCGCAGTTCACAGGGCGGCGCAAATTCGTGGGGAATCCGGCATCGGGCAAGCGAAATTTTCAGTTGGCAAATTCGCGGGCCAATTCCATGGCTATCTCGGACCACTCCCAGAGGCGTTTAGGATCGTAGCGCACCGTGGAGATATCCTTCATGATGATTTCCACATGGCAACCGCGTCCACGTTCCAGCAGTTCACGCAACTCGCGGCGGGCTTGCTCCGGGTGCCAGACGTCATAGGCAAACACAGCAGGATTGGGCTTGTAGCTCATGACGTACTTGTTGGCAATGTTGCGCACGGCCCGCTCAGTCTGGATCTGATAGTTCAGCGAAATCTTCCGCAGGTTGGGAATGCGGCTCAGCATGTCCACCTTGTTGTCGAGCGGCTCACAACAGCCGTAGTAATTCAGGCCCCAGCGCGAGAGCCACGGAAAATCGTGTTTGAGGGCGAATTCCCAGTGCATTTCCTTGGAAACCTCTGAAAATATCTGGGCATTGGAGCAGCCCCACATTTGATTTGGGATCGCGCCGAGCGTTTCAATGGTGGGATTGGGCAGGGACTTGGTATAGCCATAACCGCCGGAACCAATGCGGGTGTTATTGCCATCCGGCGAGAGCAGGTTTTTGGCGATGAATTGGTCCAATTCATGGTTCCAAGCGGCGACCATCCGGTCCACCGCAGCGTGCACAAAATCCGGACGGTCCACCAAGTCGAACATTGCCTCCTCCACTCCCCACCAGCGAATCAGGAAATCCCAAGGTGTGTACCAGATATGCGTTTGGCCGACCCTTCGCACAGGCATCATTCCCTGACAAATTTCTGACATCACGCGGAAGCGTTCCTCGGTGGCATCTTCAACGTGGGTGATTCGGGGCATCTGGATTTTCTCAAGGTCCTCCCAATCTTTGATTTGGATCTTGTAATGGCGGGAAACAATGTTGTTCGCCTCGTCGGTTTTCGCCAGATCCACATCCTCGATGATGCCAAAATCCGTGGTTTGGATGGCCAGCGGACACTCGATGTAATCACTAACCACCATGTCGGCAGGCATGTGCTTCCACTGATAGATCGTCTGCCTAAGGGTGGATTCCCACTCGCGAGCCCACGGATGGATGGTTTGCAGGGTCAACTCATCATTGACATTCATTTCATGCCACGGAATCTCATTGATCCACACCATGGGCCGCACGGACTCAAGATCGTTGAGGCGGCCCCAGAGTTGCGCCTTTTGCCGGTGCACTGGCTGGGCGGCAATCCGGGAAATAACGGCCACCAACCCTCTTAGCACCTGCTTTTCCGCCGGAGTTAGGTGGATCGTGGACGCTGTGATCGGCTGCGGTCGGTGGCTTGGATCGTGTAACACGGACGCGATTCTTACGGCTCTACCGCATCGGTCGAATTTGCCTTTGGCACAACCACCGCCCGCGGTGGAGCCTCTTTCGCAGGCCTCTCAACCGGCGGCTTCGGAGTGGCCCCTTGTGGCTTGCGGGTGGCGACCATCAGGGTGGACTCGCCGGCCCGGTGACGATATCCGATGCCAAACTCCAACGGCACCGGATGGGTCGTGCGGTAGGCTTCTGCAAGCTTCGGCTGCTGGCAGTTTTTGAACAAGGCGATCGGGCCGGGATAGGCACCGAAGTAACGCATCTGCCAGTTGTCGGCCTTGAAGTAAGACACAGGGATGCCAGAGTCGTCCTGCACCAAGGTGCCCGTATTCTCTAATAAAAACCCGCGAATCGTCGAGAAATTGCTTTCATGCATCAGATAGGAGGCGGACTTCACACAACTATTGCCCGGTGCCAGAGACTTGCAGAATTTCAAAAACCCGCTTTTCTTCAGTCCATCGTCCGAGATATTGGTGCTGAAGTAGTAGAGCGTCCGCGGAGTGGATGAACCGTCCGCTAGAAAATGGATACACACGCCGGGTGCCGACGATTTGGTGTTGCGGGTGGCTTCCACTTGAGGCGAGCCCGCTTCATCGATGCTGACATAGCTCACATCAGTTAGAGTCAAACCCGAGCGTGCCAGGAAGATATACAAAACTGGCAGGGTGCCGCTGAGGCTGTGGTTCTGAAAGTCGTCCTTCATTTGTTTGGTGATGAAGAAACTATAATTCATGACTGAATTGAGTGACTCCTGGAGCGCATGCAACTCGGACGCCAGCACCTTTGGTGTGAGTTTGGCAACGTCCGGGATGGCACCGGTGGGTTCCATGCCGCAAAGCACATAGGTGGACGCCTCCGGGAAAAATGTATCAGCGTAGAGGAAGTCCGGCCCGCTGAACATATAGAAAGCGGTACCCTTGGCCGCAAACGCCTCGGGTATGTTCGTTTCCGCCCAACTGCGCACTTTGGATATCTGATTCTTTTCCAGCCGCGCCCAAGCCGCATCAAAAAACTTCGCATGTTGCTGCCACGCGCCTTCCTTGGTCAACGCCACCATCGCCGGGTCGGCCGATGGCACCAAGCCCGCCAACAAGCGTGCGGTGTCGTTGGT
>JBAXCM010000483.1:0-3727 GCA_037141475.1 Verrucomicrobiota bacterium
TTACCCGTCCAACCGTGAACGACCCCATACTGCCGCTCAAGGAGCGCATGAAAATTGATCGGCAAAGCATGCCGGAACAAGATGCCACCCAACGCAGTGGCAATTTCCTCGAAGTGAACCTTGGTTTCACCGAAAAAATGGCCCTGCTGGAGGCGCAGCGTTGCATCCAGTGCAAGGAACCCAAGTGCGTCCAAGGCTGCCCTGTGATGGTCAACATCCCGCGCTTTCTGGATTTTGTGGTGACTGGAGATTTGGCTGGAGCCGCCCGCAGTTTGTTCGGCGACAACGCGTTGCCCACCGTCACCGGGCGCGTTTGCCCCCAGGAAACCCAGTGCGAGGCCCAATGCGTCCGCGGCGTCAGGGGCAAACCGGTCGCCATCGGCTACTTGGAGCGCTTCGTCGCCGACTGGGCGCGGGTCAACCGCGACGCAGTCAAAATCGAGCCCCTCGCGGCCACCGGCAAGAAGGTCGCCATCGCAGGCGGCGGCCCGGCCGGCCTGACGGCGGCGGGTGAGTTGGTCAAAGCCGGGCATGAGGTCACGGTGTACGAGGCCCTGCACAAGCCGGGTGGCGTGCTCGTTTATGGCATCCCGGAATTCCGCCTGCCCAAGCAAATTGTTGAGGAAGAGGTGGAGCGCCTTGTGCAGGCTGGGGTGAAGATTGAAAACAATGTGGTCATCGGGCGCACATACACGCTGCCTGAATTGCGGGCAACGTTTGATGCGGTGTTCATCGCCAATGGTGCCGGTTTGCCGGTGTTCATGAACGTGCCCGGCGAAAACCTCAAAGGCGTCTATTCCGCCAACGAGTACCTCACCCGCGTCAATCTCATGGAGGCCTACGCCCTGGATTCCGATACCCCCATCCTCCGCGCCCGCCGCGTCGCCGTCGTCGGAGGCGGCAACGTCGCCATGGACGCCGTGCGCACCGCCAAACGCCTCGGTGCCGAGCGGGCCATCCTCGTCTATCGCCGCAGCCGCGCCGAAATGCCCGCCCGCGTTGAGGAAGTCCACCACGCCGATGCCGAGGGCGTCGATTTCGAAAATCTGGTCGCTCCTCTCGAAGTCATCGGCAACGACAAAAAATGGGTCACTGGCCTCAAATGCCAGCGCATGGAGCTTGGCGAACCCGATGCTTCCGGTCGCCGCAGTTCCAAGCCCATCCCCGGTTCCGAGTTTGTCCTTGAATGCGATGCCGTGGTCGTGGCCATCGGCACCCGCGCCCACCCCCTGCTCACGGCAACTTGCCCCGACCTCAAGCTCAACCGCTGGGGCAACATCGAGGTCGATGACTCCGGCATGACCAGTATCCCCGGTATCTTCGCCGGCGGCGATATCGTCCGCGGTGCAGCCACCGTCATCCTCGCCATGGGCGACGGCAAACGCAGCGCCCAAGCCATCAACACCTATCTTCAGAAGTCCTGATCCGGTTGATGGGCTTGCCAATGTGTTGCGGCCGCCCTGTAGCAGCGCGTCTATGACCGCCGCTGTAAGCGTAGCGCCAAGCACCGTACGAACTTTCTGGGCTAAGATGGTGTAACTTTCACTTCACAGAGGTAAGGAGTCCTGGGCCTTTGAGTGCGCCGATGGCCGTCAAAGGCCAGGCCGCGCGGCAGGATTCATTCGGGCGTGGGCCGGGCACCGCAGGCGGAGCACGGGCAGGTTGGATTTTCGGTATCGACGTGGGCGGCAGCAGCAGCTAGGCTTGGGGCATGGCAATGATGGGTGAACGGGCGAAATTGGTCATTCTGCGGGAGAAGCCCTTCGGATTGTATTTGGATGGTGGGGAGCTTGGCGAGGTGCTGCTGCCGCGCCGTGAGATGCCGGCCACTTGGCAAATTGGCGGGCAGGTGGACGTTTTCATCTACCGGGATTCGGAGGACCGGCCGGTGGCCACCTTGCAACAGCCCATGGCCATGCCGGGCGAGTTTGCCCGGTTGCGGGTGGTGGAACTCACGCCGGTGGGGGCATTTTTGGATTGGGGCTTACCCAAGGATTTATTGGTGCCCTTCCGCGAACAAAAGATCCGCATGGAGGTTGGTAATTTCTATCTGGTTTACGTGCGCTTGGACGACGCCAGTGGGCGGATCGTCGCCACCACCCGCTTGGGGCGGCATCTCGATCTAACGCCACCTCCGTGGCGCGGTGGGGAGGCGGTGAATTTGATCCTCTACGGGAAAACGCCGTTGGGCTATAAGGCGATCATCAACGGCAGTCATAGCGGTTTGTTGTTTGCCAACGAGGTATTCCAGTCGATGCAGCTAGGTGAGCACGTCAAAGGGTACATCGCAGCCATGCGCCCGGATGGAAAAATCGACCTGACTCTCCACCCGCCGGGCCGCGAACGGGTGAGCGACTTGGAACGCCAGATCCTCGCCGAATTGGCGGCACGCGGCGGGTTCTGGGCGCTTGGCGACCACAGTCCCGCCGAGGAAATTCAAAGCGAACTCGGCGTGAGCAAGCGCACGTTCAAACAGGCGACTGGCAGCTTGTTGCGCAAACGTGCCATCGAGCTCAGCGATAAGGGAATCCGCTTGGTTCAAGGGCCTTGAATCCGCAGTGGGGGTGAGTCGGAGATCGGCGACGATGGCTTTTTCTGACGAAATTCGCCAAAAAAAATGCTTTGCATTTCCGTACAATCCTTGTAGATCTCCCGGCGGGAAATTGTCCCAAATTTAAAGTGATGAAGATGGGTCAATTTGTGAGTGGTTCAGCGGTATTGATTGCCGGATGGTTGGTGCTAACGTTTATGCACGAAGTCTCGCCTCAGCAATATCCGCAGCAACACCGGAGCACGCCAGTGCATGCCGCCAATCATGAACCCGCCAAGGCCGCCAAGGCCGTCGCCCTGCCTCGCAGCAGTCGTAACGATGCGGTACCTGTGCTGGTCGCCACGTCGGCGGAGTGATCATAGATCCGGGAATTTTTTTATTTTTCCGGTTGCGCTTGGGCGGAGATCATCTAACGTCTCCCCATGCCTGAAGAACCTATTGTCTGTGATACCAAGCCGTTAGCCCTCGAAGTCGAAGCCGGAACCTATTGGTGGTGTGCCTGCGGGCGTGCCTCCAATCAGCCGTTTTGCGATGGCTCCCACAAAGGCACTGGCCTGCAACCCGTGAAATATGAAGTTGCTGAGAAAACCACCGTCTGGTGGTGCCAGTGCAAACAAACTGCCGGGGCACCGCTGTGCGACGGCGCGCACAAGAAACTGCCCAAGCCCTAAGCGGCAAGCATCAGACCACTTGGTGCCCCGGCTTGGCTTTTGCCGGGGCTAGGTGAATCCATGCGGCTATAGAATTATTTCCCGACGGTCTTGAGTTTGCCGGTGACCACAAAGCGATGTGGGCCGGCGCTCAGGTGTGCTACGGCGGTCGTGCTTCGGCCGTCCAGTTCGATGGCAGGTTGTTCGAAGTTGGAGGTGGGCACGCTCACATCGGCTTCGGTGCCGGCGGGAATGTTCACCTCAAGCGTTAGATTGTTAGCAGTCAGGGACCAAGCCACGTTGACGTCGCCGTGAGGCGTGGGCACGCTGCCTTTGGCCCACGTTAGATCGCACAGTTGGGGGCGGATGGCTAGGGATTTGAAGCCCGGGCTGGCGGGGGTGACACCGAGCACCCGCGATGACATTTGGATGAGCGGCGAGGAGCACCAGCCGTGGCTGAGGTCGCCGCCATTCCACATTTCGCGGAACGACTGGGTCTCGGGCACAATCTGCCAGCGCCGCATCT
>JBAXCM010000484.1:0-3727 GCA_037141475.1 Verrucomicrobiota bacterium
ACATCACCATGGTCGAAGCGGATCGGCTTGCGCCGCCGCCCGTTTGAGACAAGATGTTCTGGATTCCGTGTTGCCGACCGACCGGTGTCACCCGGTTGCGGGTGCAAGGCGGAAGGCTGAAGGCCGGATTCGGGCATCGGAGGGTAGGAAAAACCTGCTCAGGGGGGAGGCTATTGGGTTTTAAGGCTTTGGCAAGAACGAACGCCAGTGAAGCTGAAAATCCTGCATTGCTCGGCGGTTTTTGCCCTTGTGGCAGAGGCAGGAGGCTGCCAAGCTCTGCGTTGTCTTTAGGAATTCCGTTGATTTTCCGTCCCTGGCCGTATCATGGCCACCGTCCGAATTACCGTCGTGATGGCCTGAGGTGGACGCCGTTTTCTTTAAATCGCGCATTTTTTTGCCTTCCACTGTTCGAGGATATCTGAACAATTCTCTCTCCCCTATGAAACAACAACTGTTTGGAACCGACGGCATTCGTGGCCGTGCCAATGAATTTCCCATCACTGCCGAGGTTGCCCTGCTGCTAGGCAAGGCGGTGGCACGAGTGCTGCGCTCATCCGGAGTCAACCGCAACCGGGTATTGGTCGGAAAGGACACGCGGATTTCGGGCTACATGCTGGAGACGGCGCTGACGAGCGGTCTGGTTTCGATGGGCATGGACGTATTCATGGTGGGGCCGATGCCAACGCCGGCGGTCGCGCATTTGACGAAATCCATGGGAGCGGCGGCAGGCATCATGATCACTGCCTCCCACAATCCGTACGAGGACAATGGGATGAAGATTTTCGGTCCGGATGGCTACAAACTGTCGGATGAGTTAGAAATGTCTATTGAGCGCCATGTGCTGCGGCTCGAGCCAGAGTCAGATCCCCTGCCAGCCCGCCAGATTGGCAAGGCGCACCGGATTGATGATGCGCGTGGCCGTTACATTGAGTTTTCGAAGCAAACGGCGGACAACGTGCCCTTGCACGGGCTTAAGGTGGTGGTCGATTGCGGACATGGGGCAGCGTATTTCATAGCGCCGCTCATTTTCAAGGAACTCGGCGCGGAGGTCATTGTCACCGGCTGCCAGCCCGACGGCATCAATATCAACGAAGGCTGTGGCGCTCTCTATCCGGAAACGGCCGGCGAGTTGGTGCGCCGCCACAACGCGGACGTAGGCATTTCCTTCGATGGCGACGCCGACCGAGTCATTTTCACCGATGCCAGCGGTCAAGTGGTGAGTGGTGACCGGATTCTGGCGCTGTGTGCGATCAGCCTGAAAGAGCAGGGGAAATTGCGACATAACACGCTGGTGGCCACGGTGATGAGTAATCTGGGGTTGCGGGGAGCTATGGCCCAGCACGGAATCAAACTGGAAACCACGGCGGTGGGGGACCGCAGCGTCATCGAGTGCATTCGCAAGCACGGGTATTCGTTTGGTGGAGAAAATTCCGGCCACCTCATTTTCGCAGATCATGCGACCACGGGAGACGGGATCCTGAGTGCGTTGCAAGTGCTGCGAATGATGCATGCCCGCAATGCCACACTCACTCAACTCGCTGCGGTGATGCAGGAATATCCGACGCAGCTCGCCAACATCCCGCTGGTGGCCAAGCCACCGCTGGAAAGCCTGCCGAAGCTGCAACAGTTGATGAGCGAAGCGACTCAGGCATTTGGCGACGACGGTCGCCACTTGATTCGCTATTCGGGTACCGAGAATAAAATCCGCGTGCTCGTCGAGCACAAGGACATCGAACAGGTGCGCATCTGGGTGAGCAAATTCGCCAGCGTCATCAACGAGGAAATCCGCTAACCCGCCCCCCGTGATGGACCCTCAAGCGTCATCCGACTGCGAGCCGCTTTCACTCACTCGCAGCATCGAGGAGTTTCCCATTGGCAACATCCCGCTGTGGCAACACCAGAAATCAGCCGTCGCCAACTCCGGGCTGGCCAACGAGGGAATTTCCCTCCACCCGCACGCTTGGCTGACAACGCTCGATCTAACACTTTTAGCAAGCGCTGCCAACACCTTGGTGGATGCCCTTCTCATCCCATTGGCGTGGCGTGGCACCACTCCCGATGCATCACGAGCCGTGGCGGCAGCGGGCTCGTTTATCATCCGCCATCCGTGGGATTTTTTAAGAGCCAACGAGGCCTACGTGGGGGGGTTGCAAAAATCCGAGTTGCTCGGAGAGGTCCATTCGTCTGCAGTGCTGGAGGGCATGGTCCACATGGGCGAGGGCTCACGGATTTTGCCCGGGGTGTTTATCGAGGGCAACGTGGTGGTGGGGGCCAAGTGCCGGATTGGCCCGAATTGCTATATCCGCGGGCATACCAGCATTGGCGATGCCTGCCATATTGGCCAGTCCGTGGAAATCAAGAACTCGCTGATTTTGTCGCGCACCAACGTCGGCCACCTGTCGTACGTTGGCGATTCCGTATTGGGCGAAGCAGTCAACTTCGGTGCAGGCACCATCATTTCCAACTTCCGCCATGACGGGAAAAACCACCGCTCGATGGTGGGTTGCGAGCTACTGGACACGGGTCGGCGCAAATTCGGGGCCATCGTCGGGGACCATGTCCACACCGGAATCCACACATCGATCTATCCGGGCCGCAAACTCTGGCCTAACACCAGCACCCGCCCCGGCGAAATCGTCCAGCGCGATCTGCGGGGGTAACACAACGCCGCCCAGCGGCATGCTGGAGCCATCCGCTCTTTGCGTCTCCCAGTCCGCATTATAGATTCCGCCAAGTCAGTGACCCGCCCACCATTATCGGCCAGAGTGATTTCTATGCACCTGGCACGTCGGTGAGTTCTCTCAATTTGGCTGGCAATGTCTTCGCCGGGTACAAGTTTGCATGGTGGGATTTGGACGGCGTCCGCCAGACAGATCCGTCCGGTGCCGCCTTGGGCTCGTTCTCCTTCACCCTCAATCATGACTCCGTCGCAACGGCACACTATGTTGATCCGAATCTCAACTCGGACGGCGACGGTATTCCCGATTGGTATGAGTGGACCTACTACGGCAACCTCTCCCAAAACGCGAGCAGCGACAGCGACGGGGACGGCTTCACCTTTGCCCAGGAACTGGCACGCGGCCAATCGCCCGTAACGCAGGACAGCCTCATCACAGGGGGTATTTCGCGGTCCCGCAGCGTTACACTTGCCGCGCAGATCTCTGAAGACCCGATTTTGCCAGGCATCGGTGCCATTACCCTCACCGCCGTGTCTTCGAGTTCCGCCCATGTTAGCGTCATCGTCAATCCGGCTAACAGCGCCACCACCGCCTATTTCCAATACGGTACCCGATTGCGGATACCGGGGTCGCCCCCAACCATGTCTTCTGGACCCCGCCGGGTGCTGCATCGGATGGACGACTCTTCGCTCGCTGGAACATTTCGCAGTCACCCTGAATCGGTTCTCCAAATCAAGCTGCCGCTAAAAGGGGCATCCGATGCCGTGAATGGCGAACAACAAACGGGCTCGACGATTCCAAACCATGTTCCTAATGACCCACGAACGGCAGGTAAGATAATACATCGGCAAAATTGTCCAGCTTACGGGCATTCTCAATGACTCGGCCCACAACATTCATCACGGGTGAGACGTCGATTTTCCTTTCAGATCAGCCCTAGATCCGCCAATACTGGGCAGCCAGTTCGTTAGCCCATGCTTGGTCAGTTCGGCCTGGCATTGACCCACCTGCAAGTTCTGAACTTTTCCCACATGTCCCACCCCGCCCCC
>JBAXCM010000485.1:0-3723 GCA_037141475.1 Verrucomicrobiota bacterium
GTGCATGGGGAACGCAGGTCTTCTTCTAACAAGCTTCGTCCGGCGGCATCCATGGCCGCGCCCTGAGCCGTCATCACTTCCTTCTGATAGGCGGCGGTCTCGGTGGCTGGATCAATCTTGTTGAGAGTGAGCCCCGCCACCTGACCGGCCAGGGTCTGGGCGAGATGTGCGGCGGGATCGGTTGTACTCAGATGGACGGAATGTCCGTGCTTTGCGAGCGTCACAGCGATGGCAGCAGCCACAGTGGTCTTGCCGACGCCGCCTTTGCCCATCGTCATGATGACGCCGTTGCCCTGGCGTTCAATGTCTGCGACAAGATTCTCGAGGCTTTCCATTTCCGGTTCGGTCCAGCCGTCATGCATGGGGGTGGCAATAGAGGAGGGTTCGCTAGCTAACAGCAACCGTAGACCTTCGACGCCAAGAATATTCACGGGTCGCAGAGGTACGATTGAAGTGGGCAGGCTGTTGATAAAGGCGTCAGCAGTTTTGATGGATGCCATGCCACGGCGCTGCAACGCGAGGGCCGTGAGATCTTGCGGGCAACGGGTTTCAAAAACCCCGTTGATGACAAGTCTCTGATTGCCGACCCCCAGCGCTCGCAACTCGATCGAGGTGCGCTGCGCCTCATTGAGGGCGGCGGATTGGGGACGGCTCACCAGCACCAGCGTCGTCGCGGTGGCATCGGCCAGCGTATGAACGGTGGCCTCATAAATGGCGCGTTGTTTATCCAGTCCAGCGAGTGGCCCTAGGCAGGAACTGCCACTGGTGCTGGTGTCCAGAAACTGGTCCCACGCTTTGGCAAGACTCATCAGGCGCAGGGTGTGGCCGGTCGGTGCGGTGTCGAAAACGACATGGTCGTAGTTTTTCGCCGCCTCTGGATCTCCGATCAAAGCTGTGAACTCATCAAAGGCGGCGATTTCAACCGTGCAGGAGCCCGAGAGCTGTTCCTCCATGTTCCGCAAGGCCGCATCGGGCAGCAGGCCGCGCATTGGACCGATCAGACGTTCGCGATAAGCGGCGGCAGCCTCGACCGGGTCGATGTTCATCGCGTCAAGCCCAGGCACCCCAACAATGGCATTGGGTGCTTGGGTCAAGTGTGTCTCCAGCACTTCATCCAGATTGGAAGCCGGGTCGGTGCTGACCAGCAACACGCGTTTGCCGGCCTCGGCAAGTTTCATCGCTGTGGCGCAGGACAGCGATGTCTTACCCACCCCGCCTTTGCCGGTGAAAAATAGATAGCGGGTGGCAGTGGACGGATCTGTTTGATAGATAGGCAGGTTCATGATGCAATCTCCTCGTTTGCATCAGCCGCAAGGATCCAATTCGGACGTTCGGCTTTTGTCGGATAGTGGCCTTTGAGGTACACCTCGCCATCCCAGAAGATCAACGGCAGTCCCTCGGCACCCTCATTTTCCAACAGGGCTTTAACAGTTGGATTTTTCACAAAGGCAATGGGTGATTGGGCCAGATTATAGCGTTCAATCTGGACGCCGTGCTGAGCCAGTTGCCCGAGCATAGCCGCGAAGTTGACGAGTTCCGGATCGACATCGGTGCCGCAGATGCCGGTCGAGCAACACATGGGAGGGTCATAGACTTGAATCGTTTTCATGGTCAGATTGGGTGCCTGTGGATTAGTTGGTTAGATAGTTTCTGCCCTTATGGTTGCCTGCGGAAATTGCCCGCGCTGTGAGTGTGCGGCACTTGGCTCGTGATCGTTGCTACAACAGTTGCTTGGGTGCATCTCGCTATCTGTGCCGCTGCAGCACGGATTGAAAATACTGCATTTCGCCTGGTCACGGCGTCCATCGGCGTAAGCTTCGAAAACCATTTTGATTTCGTCGCGCACCCGGCGGAAAACGGTCAATTGCTCCTCTTCGTCGCCAGGCGCATGGGCCGGGTCCTGGAAACCCCAGTGATGCCGGTTCAATTGGCCCGGGAACATCGGGCAGGCCTGATCGGCATTGCCGCAGACAGTGATCACAGTCTCCACGTTTTGTCGGAGAAATTCGTCCATGTGCTTGCTTCGGTGGCTGGAAATATCAATGCCGATTTCCGCCATGGCCCTGATCGCCAGCGGATGGACATAACCGGCAGGTTTCGACCCTGCGCTGCGCACGTCCAGCGTGTCAGCGGCGGCTTGGCGCAGAATGCCTTCCGCTAGATGGCTGCGGCATGAGTTGCCGGTGCAAAGGATCAGAACAATGGGCAATGGTGGTGTGGGCATAAGGCGTAGTGGTTTGTTAGATTGATTTGGGACCGCATTGACTCTGGGTGATTTTCTTCAGGCGGGCGAGATCCTCTCGAAAAATGTTGCCTTCAAAAATGCAGTCTTGGAGGCAGGCGAGGTTGGCCACCAGTTCCGGGCACGGATCAGCGGGCAGTGAATACATCCTCCAAGTCCCCCGGACCTCGACTTCCACCATGGCGTGGCGACGCAGATATGCGAGTTGCTGGGAGGTTCTCACCGAGCCAATGCCGAGCACCCTCTCGATGTGGCAAACACACTGAGCCTCAATTCGCAGCAGATTGAGAATCCGCAGACGATTCACATCGCAAAGGCACTTGTAGATCGCGACGACATGCTCTGATTCGCTTTGCTTGTTGGCCATGACAGGGGCTATTTAAGCAGACAATTAATTACGCGCAAGTGCAAATAGCGCATATTTTTTGAAGGAAATCACCGACTGGGATCACGGGAACGATGTCGGCGTCCTGGCGCGAATTTGAATCACACCGTTTTGGACAACTCGAATCCGGGGATCATGCTAGCGGGATAAAAATTCGGCAACTGTCCTGAGGGGAGAATTTTTTGGTATTTGTGATGGCTAGAAAGCGGCGATTGCTGCAAACTCAATCCGCCATGACTAACAAGAATCTCACTGTGTTTTCTTCCTATCCGAAAATCGGCATCCGTCCGGCTATTGATGGCCGTTACGGCGGGGTGCGTGAATCCCTTGAGGATCAGACCATGGCGATGGCGCACCGCGCAGCAGGGCTTATTTCTTCCTCGCTGCGCTACCCGGATGGCTCACCTGTGGTCTGTGTGATCGCCGATACTTGCATCGGCGGCCTGCCCGAAGCCAGCACCTGCGCAGAAAAATTTGCCCGCGACAATGTGGGTGTTTCCCTAACCGTCACGCCGTGCTGGTGCTATGGATCGGAAACCATGGACATGGACCCGTTGTTGCCCAAGGCCATCTGGGGCTTCAACGGCACCGAGCGGCCTGGCGCTGTGTATCTGGCAGCAGTGCTCGCCGGCCACACGCAGAAGGGGTTGCCGGCCTTCGGAATTTACGGCCGGGACGTGCAGCCCGCCGGCGACCCATCCATCCCTGCGGATGTTCAACACAAACTCCTCAGTTTCGCCCAATGCGGGCTCGCCGTCGCCCTGATGCGCGGCAAGTCCTATCTCTCGATGGGCGGCACCTCGATGGGCATTGCCGGCTCAATGGTGGATTTCGCAATGTGGGAAAAGTATTTGGGCATGCGTGTGGAGGATATTGATCTAACGGAATTTGTGGGCCGCCTCAACAAGGGCCAGTTTGACCCCGACGAGTACCAACGCGCTCTTGCATGGGTCAAGGCCAACTGCCCGGAAGGAGCCGATTACAATGGGGAGTCGGGTATTCGCAGCCGCGAGCAACTTGATGCTGAGTGGGAAACTAACGTCAAGATGGCCCTCATTGCCCGGGACCTGATGGTGGGCAACCCTCAACTCGCCGC
>JBAXCM010000486.1:0-3721 GCA_037141475.1 Verrucomicrobiota bacterium
GGCATCGGCAGCCTGCTAGCCGGCCGCCTCTCCCGCGGTCGCATCGAGTATGGCCTCATCGCGCCGGGTGCCGCTCTGATGGCTGCGGCGGGCCTCTGGCTCGGCTGGCCCGATCTGGATAGATCCGCCTTCACGGCAGCGCTTTCGTTGCTAGGTCTGGGTGGTGGTTTGTTTATTGTGCCGATTGTATCCGTGTTACAACATCGGCCCTCGGCGCAAACCAAGGGTGCGGTGCAAGGTGCCGCGAGTTGGTTATCGTGGGTTGGCATCGCCGCAGCCGCCAAGACCCAGACGTTGTTATCCGGCCCGGCTCACCTCAACTACAACCAGGTTTTCTGGGTTTGTGGTGCCGTGGCTGCGCTGGCTGGCGTTTTCGTCACTTGGTCCCGGCCTTTGGCCGTGCCGCAGATGCTCGCCCGCTGGCAGCACCGCAGCGACCGCGATGGGGCCGCTTGAAGGAACTCAGGACTCGTCGCCCATGCTGCCGTTGAAGGGGCAGAGTTGCAGCCCTAACAATGAGATCTCATCGGATATCGGCGGTCAAAGACACGCCGATACTAGACACCTCAGAGGCACGGCTCTCGAGCGACTGAGCCCCGCCAAATCGTATCGAATGTTAGCGCCACCGGCCACTGCCGCCACTCACGAACGCCAACTGGCTCACTCCGTTATCAAAAACGGGGTTGTTTGCCGGACTCTGATGCCAGTTTGCTGCGTTTGCGGCTATAGAAAAAGTAGATAAACAGACCCGCTGCCATCCAAATGAATAGGCGCAACCAAGTATCAGGCGATAGGAATGCCATCATACCCAAGCAGAGCAGCGCACCAATGATCGGCACCACTGGAACCCATGGGCAACGGAATTTGCGCGGCAGATCCGGGTTGGTGTGACGCAAAACAATCACTCCGATGCACACCAATACAAACGCTAGCAACGTGCCCACACTGCACATTTCACCAAATAAATTGCCCGGCAAAAATGCCACCGCCGTGCCCACCACCCCCGCAAATAGCGCGTTGCTTTTCCACGGCGTGTGTCGCGTCGGATGAATGTCGGAAAAAAACTTCGGAAGCAACCCGTCCTGCGACATCGTGATGAAAACCCGACTCTGACCTAACAAAAGAACCATGATTACCGAGGAAAAACCAGCCAGAATCGCCGGCACGATCAGTTGCTGGAGCCAGTGGAACTGTTTCGGAAGATGGCCAAGCGCGGTGGCAACCGGCGCAAGCTTGTCCACCACCCCGCGGAACTCGGTGTAATTGGCCAGCCCGGTGATCACCCACGAGAACAAAATGTAGAGGATTGTGCAAATAAACAAGGATCCGAGAATGCCGATCGGCAGGTCGCGCTGCGGGTTTTTCGCCTCCTGAGCAGCTGTGGAAACCGCGTCAAACCCAATGTATGCGAAGAAGATCATGCCCGCACCGGTGAGCACCCCCTGCCAGCCAAAATGATAAATAGTGAGGTGGTCATTAACCACCTCGGATATGCGCTCCGGAATCATCGGACTGTGGTTGGCCGGGTTGATATAGGCCCAGCCAACGCCGATGACCAAGAGCACGATCATGAGTTTGACGGCCACCATGATCGTGTTGAATAGCGCACTCTCCTTGGTGCCGCGGATCAATAAAAGCGACATCAGCACCACGATTGCCGCTGCAGGCAGATTGGCGATGCCGTGGATCACCGTGCCGTCCTTCAGAGTCTCTGTGTCAAACGGTGATAGCGCCCATTGCAACGGCATGTCCACGTTCATCTGATGACAAAATTTCACGAAATACGCCGACCAACTCACCGCCACCGTGGCCGCCCCGATCGCATACTCCATCACCAAATCCCAGCCGATGATCCACGCCAACAACTCGCCCATGGTCGCATAAGAATACGAATACGCGCTGCCCGCCACCGGCACGGCCGATGCAAACTCAGCATAGCACAGACCCGCAAACGCACAGGCGATGCCACTGACAACGAACGAAAGCACCACCGCCGGGCCGGCATTGTCCGCCGCCACTTTGCCAGTGAGCGAAAACAGACCCGCCCCGATGACCACGCCGATGCCCAAAGTGACGAGTTGGAACGCACTGAGCGAGCGCTTCAGCGTCGGGGTGTCGTAAAACGCTTCCGTCGAGCAGGCACTGGCGACGATGACCTCGATGGGTTTCTTGCGGAACAGGTTCATGGATTGGCGATGCGGCTGAGAGATGGATTGCGGTGCGGTAAGCCTGCGGCGGGGCGTCGCGAAGACGGACGACACTAGGGCCTACGACCGCCCTCTGGCAACCTCCGATTGTTTCCCCATGGCGAAATTCCCGGGTTCGGCGCGGAATCCCCCCAGTCTCAGGCCTGGCTCACGATTTGTCTGTCACCCTGTCGACGAAAGCTGGAATGACGGGCGCGGCGGGGGTTTTTCCTTGGACCGGGACGGTTCTATGCCGAAAGCGCCCGCTTGGTCAAACCGATTGCGGGAAAGCCGCCGGGAAACGCCGCAAACCGGGATTTTTTCCACCGCAACCTGAGCGGGTGGGTCATGCGCCAGGGTTTTATTCGGAAATTTCGAGCAAGCGGTCCAATTGGCCGACCGCATACAAGGGCAAGGAGAGGAGCTGGACCATCGTTGCCGCCGGTGCCGCGAGGCGTGGCTGCAGCGTCCCGCGGCAGGCCGTGACTGCGTGCCTCCGGCCGCAGCGCCCATGTGAAGCAAGTGAAACGTGTGTCAAGCTCCGCCCATTCTCACCAGTGGTGGAGCTTCTTGACGCCTTCGCTAAGCTTCGCGCCGTCGTCGGCTACATACTCTTGACCACGAATGGCGCGGAAGAAGGCAGGTAGCTTGGCTTGAATCTCCTCGCTCTGGAGGTCTGCGGGCAGTTGACCGCTGGCGACAGACGAGAGTGCGGCCAATGACCCCATTCGCAGATGGGTGCATGGACAGGTTTGTAAATAATTCGCCCATTTCTGGCCTTCCTGCCATGCACCCCGGCTCTGAAATGCCTCCGGCACCAGTGCCTGCGCCCAAAGCGGCCTGCGCCCTCGCATGGGAGCCGCCGAAGAAAATGCGAACATCGAGAACTTCGAACAGAAGAGCGCAAGCGGCAGCGGCGAGACCTCTTCAAGAGGGGCACGGGCGGCGCGCCCGTGTGCCAATGCAGGGCAATTAGCTCCGTGCACAGCAATCTTCTCCTCAGTTCGACGTTGGATGTTCGGCGTTCAATGTTCGATGTTCGCCTTTCCGTCATAAATCGGCGCAGCTCCGCGCGCAGTTCTCTTCCAATCCAAAATTGCCTCTGGCCATGCCAGTTAGGGCTACGCCGGTTTTGTCCAAGTTCGCTATCGCTCACTCCGCGTTCAAAGAGAATACGAACGCCGAACATCCAACATCGAACGCCCAACGCCGAACAGAAGATGCGAAAATAACAGCCTGAATGGCCAATCTTTCGCTCTTGGTTCTCTTCGGTTCGACGTTGGATGTTCGACGTTCGATGTTCAATGTTCGCCTTTCCGCCATAAACCGCCCCAGCCCCCGCGCGCCGCTCTCTTCCAATCCAAAATTTAAAATCCAAAATTTAATCTTGCCACCCGGCCCCCAAATCGCTTGCCTCCACCTGTCCGCTCCGGCGGACGAGGTCTGATAAACCTCATACTACGCGGTTGGCAATGACCGCAACCATTGCCGCCAAACCGACCCAAAAGGCCGGGGAGGCGGCGGCGCATGTCCAG
>JBAXCM010000487.1:0-3713 GCA_037141475.1 Verrucomicrobiota bacterium
GGCCGGCACCGACCCCAGCAAGCATGTCCGCAATTTCCTTGATTGCGTGAAATCGCGTGCCAAGCCAGCGGCCAATGCCGACGTGACGCGCCGCGGCCACATCGTCTCCCATGCCGCATCGATCGGTTGGAGGCTCGGCCGCAAGGTCAACTTTGATCCCGCCACCGAGACGTTCGTCAACGACCCGGAAGCCAATCGCATGTGCAGCCGCGCCCGCCGCGCCCCGTGGCACGCCTAAACCCCAGCTTATTCCTCATTATGACTGCCATTCGTTCCTTCGCTCCCGCCTTCATCGTTCTCGCCATGGCCGGCTCCGGCATGGCCGCCCAGCCCACCGAAGCCGCCGCCTTAGCCGTGTTAGGCTCCAACGCCGGAGTCCATGAAAAGGTCCGCGCCTGCCAGCAACTCGCTGTGGTGGCTGGACCGGCGTCCATCGCTGCCCTCGCGGCGTTATTGGATAATGAGCCGCTCGCCGATTACGCTCGAAGTGGGTTGGAAAACATCCCGGATCCCGCCGCCGCCGAAGCCATGCGCAAGGCCCTGCCCAAACTCACCGGCCGCCACTTGGCCGGGGTCGTCAACTCGCTGGGCGTGCGCCACGATCTTGCCGCCGTGCCCGATTTGCAAAAACTCGCGATTGATCCGCAGCGTGGTGTTGCCAGTGAAGCCCTAGCGTCCCTCGGCATGATCGGCACCGCCGAATCTGCCAAAACCCTGCGCGGCGTGCTCACCAGCGGCCCCGCTGAGTTGCGCGTTCCCGCCGCCCATGCAGCACTCACCGCTGCCACAGAACTCGCCAAACACGGCAATCCTGCCACGGCTCGCGAGTTGTTGGATCTAGTCATTCACTCGCTCCCACCCGGCAATCTGCCTGCGGCCGCCCAGCGACAGGCCGCCACTCTCGCCGCCACCCCAACAAAGTGAGATAGCCTTGATCCGCGCTGCAGCGCTCTGTAGCGCTCTGTAGCGCGCTTGGAGGATTACAAAGCCGAGCGACTTGAGAAAATTCACCGTGTGTGACGCGAAGGGAGAAGGTTCGCTCTATCAGGAAACTATGACAGTGCAGGGCGTCCGAACAACAGGCGACTGGAAGGACCTAGGCCACATGAAAGGCTGTGTGACCGTTGTCGAGTCGGCGTACTCATTGGCGATTCATGGTCATTCATCGGCGGTCATAGACACGCCGCCACAATCCCTCAAACACTTGGGAGACTCCTGCGCCTGACGGCTATTTCTGCGAATCAAACTTGCTCGAACCTATGGCGCTTTTGAGATCTAACACTGAGTTCTGTGATTCGGGCCTCTAAAGCGGAGCATCGCTAATTTCTGTGAACTGGAGTTGATTGTCGCACCCATATTTTCGTATCCTTTCGTCAATGATTGGCCGAACCTGTATCGGCTGGGGATTTAGAACGAACGCAAGCTCTGCACATGTCAATATCTCAGATTCCTGCCCTCGGAGTGGTGACCCTATGCCTGGCCGCCACCTCTTGCTCGTTGAGGAATCAAACTGCGCACGTCAGCAGCAAGACACCCGACACCGCCGCGCTCGTGTTCGTCGGTGATATCATGCTCGCGGACCGCCCCGGCCAGCGCATTGCCCGTGGAATGGATCCCTTCAAGGAATTCGCCGACATTTTGAAGGCATCCGACGCCTGCATTGGCAACCTTGAATGCGTCGTGTCCACCAAAGGCAAGCCCATGGAGGGCAAGTCTTGGACCTTCGAGGCGCATCCGCGGGTGCTGCCCAGGGTGGCACGGCACTTCGATGTCGTCTCGCTCGCCAACAACCACACCGGCGACTTCGGCAATGATGCCTTTGTTGAACAGCTTGATCTGCTCGATCAACACCAGATTGCCCACATCGGGGGCGGCCGCAACACCGGCGAGGCGCGCACGCCTCACATTCTCACGATCAACGGTCTGCGAATTGCCCTCCTTGCATACAACGAGATTCATCCCCGCGAGTTCGAAGCCAGCCCATCCCGGCCTGGTGTCGCTTGGGGTGTGGACGAGCAGGTGAAAGCCGATATCAAGGCCGCGCGCTCCATCCACAAGGCCGATCTGGTGATTCCTTTTGTGCATTGGGGAGAGGAGCATGAGCCAGTCAGCCCGCGCCAGAGACGATTTGCCCGTCAAATGATCGATGCCGGGGCCGATGTCATCGTTGGCAGCCATCCGCATTGCACGCAGGGCGCGGATTATTACAAGGGCAAGCTCATCGTCTATAGCCTCAGCGACTTCGTCTTTGATGGCTTCAAGGAAGGTCCTTCCCGCTACGGGTGGCTCCTTCGCCTGCAACTCGACCGCCATGGACTCACCACTTGGGACACCGTCGTTTCTCATGTGGACGACGACGGGATTCCTCATCTGGAAAAACTAACCGCCTCACCGGCCGGAGACGCCCGCAAAGGCACCATCGGCATGAAACGCGCGCTGGTGGAATAAGCGGCCATGAGGTGCATGGCGCTACCAAACCTCCGCCCTCCTGACGTGAAATTGTTCTAACGGGTCCCGGTCTGGACGCGAGCAATTCATACGACAACCCGTTGCATGTGGCGCCGGTTGAAACGAAGTTGCCGAGGCCGGGTGATTCATTCGGATAGGTCGTCAAACCCTATTCCTTCACGGTGCTCAGGTTGACTAACTAGTCGTTTGACTGCGTTCGCGTCGAAGGACTCTTCGCATTTCCCATGGTCCGAGGCGTGCATCGATAGAGGTTTGTAGGATTGTAGCAGCGCTTCCGAAAATGATCTCGAACAGTGAACCCTGATTTGTCCTAATCGTAAGTCATTCATAATGAACGATAAATGAATCTTTCGTGCGTTTTTTGATTTTTTTCTTGAGGTTTCGGGCTAATCTATACAGTTTTATCTGCTTTCAGAAATCAGCTTTAGGGAAACATGTCAATCCATTCAAAACACGAAACCATCACGAGTCCAAAGCACGCATTCCATTGTTCGGTGGCGCTCAAGGCGGCAATGATCATCCCATCGCTCACCACTGGCTCATTGCAGGCAGGCACGTCTGCTGATTCGCTAGGTCTTGCATCGGGCGTTCCAGAGCAGAGGGTCGTGGCGGATCCGGCCGCAGCCAACAGCCCCTACGTGCCTTCGGATAATCTCTGCATCCTTTACCAAAACCGCGCCAATCCCATCCTCGAAATGTTTGGCTTCGCGGGTGAGTTGCAACTGCAATATGCCAATGGCGAATCCAACCATGGATCGTTCGGTTCCAAGGATATTCCTTCAGGCAGCCGCTGGGATGGTATCGATGTGCGGCGCTGGCGCGTTGGCTTCTTGTCAGAGTGGTTCGATGTGTTCAAATTTTTTGGCAATGTGGACATCAATCCGCAGGTGAACCCATTCTACAAAGATATCTACGACCTGACACTCACCTATGCCCCCGACGATGCATTCAACCTGAGCCTAGGCAAAACCAAGGCGCGCTGGTTCAGCCAGGAATATGACACCCGCACCCGTGAGCTGGTCATCTTTGAGCAAGCTCTCCTCGTAAACGCCCTGGTGCCGCAGCAACTCACCGGTGCCTGGATCACTGGCAGAACCAACCACTGGATCTATGCACTCGCTGGCTTTGCTGGCGACTATGCCACTGAGTTCAGTCGATTCAGCAAGGGCGCGGTGATTCAGGCCAACCTTGGTGTAGCGCGTCGCGCTAATCTCGGGGAATCTGAGCGAGATAAAATGTGGAGA
>JBAXCM010000488.1:0-3706 GCA_037141475.1 Verrucomicrobiota bacterium
GTTGGCTTTTAACCAATTGGTCCTGGGTTCGAATCCCAGTCCTCGTACTTTTTTCTGTGAGTTTTCAGTCATTGAATTATGAATTCTTTCAAATCCATTGAGATTTCTCGGCGGCTGTTTTTGCGCCGTTGTTCGACCGCCGCCGCCGCCACGGGATTGCCGATGTGGTTTGTTGAGCGAGATTTGGCAGCCAAGCGGAGCCAACCAAAGTCCTCTCGCCAAATGACAGGCCTGGTATCGCGCTGATTGGCTGTGGCGGGCAAGGTAGTGGGGATGCAGGCAATGCCCAGCGTTTTGGTGACGTGGTGGCCGTCTGCGATGTGGATAAGAGCCACGTCGAGCATGCCGTGAAACGATTCACGAAGGACGGCAAGGTGCCGACGGGATATTCCGATTTCCGCAAATTGCTAGAGCGTGATGACATTCATTGCATCATCAACGGCACCCCGGACCACTGGCACAGCTTGGTCAATATCGCTGCGGCCCGCGCCAAGAAGGACATTTATTCGGAGAAGCCGCTGACTCTCACGATTGACGAAGGCAAGCATGTGGTCAAGGCGGTCCGCGACAACAAGGTGGTGTTGCAGACGGGCACTCAGCAACGCAGCAACGAGCGCTTTCGCTTGGCCTGTGATCTGGTTCGCAACGGTCGCATCGGCAAGCTCAAGGAAGTGACCGTGTGGCTACCGGCGGGTCGCCGCGAGGGGCCCTTTGCCAGCAAGCCTGTGCCTGCTGAACTCGACTGGGATTTTTGGCAGGGCCAAGCACCCAAGGTGGACTATGTGCCAGAGCGTTGCCATGTGTGGTTCCGTTATTGGTATGAATATTCCGGAGGCACGATGACCGACTGGGGAGCGCATCACATGGATATTGGTTATTGGGCGGTAGGGCTGCCGGCTCCGACTAAGATTGAAAGCAACGCGCTGACGGTGCCGATTCCTGGCGGCTACACGACCATAGCGGATTATGAGGTGAAGTTCACTTATCCGAACGGCGTGATTTTCAACGTGCGCTCGACTCGCGACGACGATCCATTTGGCGGCACCGTGAAGGCGGATGGCCAGCGCAACGGCATTCATTTTGAGGGCAGCGACGGCTGGATTTGGGTCAACCGCGATCAGATCAAAGCCACGGATCGGGAGTTGCTCAGCAAGCCGTTGCCGGAAGGAGCCGAGCGCCTTTATGTGAGCAACGACCACATGGGTAATTTTTTCGAGTGTTCGCGCAGCCGCAAGGATCCAATCTGTGCGGTGGAAATCGGCCATCGCTCGGCCTCTGTGTGCCACCTCGGAGCGATTTCCTTGCGGACCGGAAAAAAACTCCAGTGGGATCCGGAAAGGAAGTGTTCGTCGGTGAAAATGCCGCAGAAGCTAACGGTTTTGCCACCCGTGAAATGCGCAAGCCTTACGACTACAGCTTCGTGAGCTGAGTTCTCGGTGCCTGCGCTTTGGGATTGCAGCGGCGCATGTGGCGGGGAGCTCCGCCATCCTGGCGGTAACGTCGCTAAGCTGAGACGTTGGGTGTCCCGGCCACAGCGCGGGGGGCTTTGGCGTACTTGTCGATTCCGATGAAGCGAATGGTGCTGACGAATTCCTCGACGGCGCGGTCGAATTCGCCGGTGTTGTTTTGGATGATGCGCAACAGGCAACTGCTACGGGCGGAAAAGGCAGCGGCGTAAGCGCGGTTGATGAGTTTGTGCTCGAGGATATCGTCGTTGCCCTCAATGGTTCGCAGCGGGCGAGACTTGTCGAGCCGGCGACGGCCGCGGATCTCGGCCTCATGGGCATCGACCAGGATGATCGCCTTGGGAGACATGCGCTCCAACATGCGGGGTGTGAAACCCGGCAAGTAACTCCCGGAACCGGTCTTAATCGTGCAGTGGGTGTCTAGCAGGATGTTCTCGGGGCGTTCGACGATGCGTTTGGTGGTGCGCCATTGCATTTCCTCCTGGGCATCGGCGCTGAGGTTGCGCATTTCATCGCGGTCGGCCACCAGACCGGCCTCCAAGCAGAGGTTGAGCATCTCGGTGCCGAAGGATACAATCGAGTAGTGAAGGTCTTGTTCGACTTGTTTCCATGCCTCGACCAGAACCGTGGATTTGCCAGCACCCGGCACACCTGCAACGATGATTAACTTAGCCATGGCTTCTAGGGTGGGCGGTGCAGCGGCGAGGCGTCAAGTGCCAAAGCGTAAAACCGGCACAAATTCGGATAAATTTCTTGGCTTGGCGCGATCGCTCGGTATCTTGCGCCGCAACCCGATAGCGCATGAAGACAAAATCCCTCCTATTGCTAGCCGCCACCCTGCTGGTTGCCATTTGCGGCAGCCAGGCTCAGGAAGCACGCCCCGCTGCGGCGGACGCTAACGGGATTCGTCGAGTTGGTGGGGAGCGTGAGCGCGCCGCGCTGCGCAGCAACCCGCTGTTTGTGGCGCTCGACACCAATGGCGACGGGGTGATTGATGAGAAGGAAATGGCCAACGCTGCTGAATCTCTCAAGAAGCTCGACAAGAACCACGACGGCAAAATCACCTTGGATGAGGTTCAGCCCGCCCCGCGCGGCGAACGCAGGGCCAGCACCCAGCCGAACGCCACCGATGCGATGGTGGCTCGTTTGATGCAATTCGACAAAAATGGCGACGGCAAGCTTGCGAAAGACGAGTTGCCCGAACGCTTGCAGGCGCTTTTTGAAAAAGGCGACTTGAACAAGGATGGGTTCCTCGATAAGGAGGAGATCACCAAACTTGCCGCAGCCCAAACTGCCGCAAGCGCCGCGCCAAGCCGCCGCGCGAGCAGCAAAGCCAAGGAAGAGGACGACGACGATTGATCCGAACCTGAGCTATCAAACCACCGATATTCCCCCCTCCGCTGATGTTCTGCCGATTCCGTTTGTTCCCAATGAAGTCCCTATCCTTTGCTGTTTCCGGCTTGCTGAGTTGCGTCGCATTTCCCGCCACCGCCACTGATGCCACCGCCCGTGGGCACTTGCATGTTTTTCAGCATGAAAACGTCTTGGGCACCTCGCTCGAATTGAAAGTGCTCGCCGCATCGCCTGGCCAAGCGGATCACGCCGAGGCCGCAGCCTTGGCTGAAATCGACCGTCTGGCGCACATTCTGAGTAGCTATGAGAGTGCCAGCGAAGTGAGCCGCTGGCTGCGCACGTCGCACCAGCCCGTGGCGGTTTCACCGGAACTTTACGAGGTGCTCACCTTGTTTGACCAGTGGCGCGATCGCAGCGACGGCTCCCTAGATGCCGCCGCCGCGAATATTTGCCAATTGTGGCAAGCTGCCGCACGCCAAAATCGCATGCCGGAGCCCGCCGCCATCGCCGCTGCGGTCACCGCCGTGAAGCAGCCGCATTGGTCGCTGGACCCTGCCGCACACACCGCCACTCACCTGAGTGACGTGCCGCTGGTTTTTAACTCATTTGCCAAGAGCTATATTGCCAGTCGGGCCTGCGATGCAGCCATGGCAGCCACTCATGTCGATGCCCTGTTAGTCAACATCGGGGGGGATCTGGTGCTGCGCGGCGATTTTACTGAAACGGTGGCCATTGCCAATCCGCAGGCCGACGCTGAAAACGATCCGCCGCTTGCCAGTATTCGGGTCCGCAACCAAGCGGTGGCCACCAGTGGCAACTACCGCCGGGGCGTCACAATTGCCGGTCGTTGGTTTTCACACATTGTCGATCCACGCAGCGGTCAACCC
>JBAXCM010000489.1:0-3690 GCA_037141475.1 Verrucomicrobiota bacterium
TGACGGTGGCGGAAATGCGGGCGATGGAAGCCCGGGCAGCGGAGCAAGGGTGGTCGGAGGACCGCTTGCTCACCCATGCTGGCGAAAGCCTCGGCCACGCGCTGGCGGCGTTTTTTCCGACCCCCGGCACTCTTATCGCGTATCTCGGCAAAGGCCACAACGCCGGCGATGCGATCGTTGCCATGCGAGTGATGGCACAGGCGTACGGCTGGCAAATCGCCGCTCGAGCTGCATGGCCGCCGGTAGATTGGGCAGCATTGACCCGCGAGAAATGGCTCGAAGAACCGCTGGTGAGCTTACTGGAAGAGCCGCCGGACTGGCGCGGGCTGCGGCGGCCGCTGGTCCTCATGGACGGGCTCCTCGGCATCGGGGCCACGGGTGCCTTGCGCGAACCGCTCGCCGGCCTCGTCCGTGAAATGGCTTGGCTGCGCGAACATGCCGGTTGCCGTGTGGCAGCAGTGGATCTGCCGTCCGGAGTGGATCCGGACAGCGGTCATGTCTCTGCCGGGGCGATGACCGCAGACGTCACATTCATGATCGGTGCTGCCAAACGCGGTCTTCTAAACGCCACAGCAGCTAACGCCACTGGCGCGCTGGCTGTGGTGCCAGTGGCACCGCTGAACCCGCCGCCAGGAGGCGACCTCCAATTGATTTGCCCACTCACGATGACTGCTGGCAAAGCGCCGCGTCCGTTTGATTTCCACAAAGGCATGGCCGGTCGGGTTCATCTGTTGGCCGGTTCCACTGCCTATAGCGGCGCGGCGGTGCTGGCTGCCAGTGGAGCCCTGCGCGGTGGTGCCGGCCTGATCGTGTTACATGTGCCTGCTGCGGTCGCCCCTGCAGTTGCCGCCAAATGCCCTTGCGAAATCATCGTCCGCATCTGCGAACATCCGCTGGAACTCCTAGAGAACCAACCTGATGCTCTGGTTATCGGCCCGGGCCTCGGCCCACTCAGCAGCGCGTTCGCCGATGGCTTGTTGGAGTTGCTCGACCGCACCGAGCTGCCCACCGTGCTGGATGCAGATGCGCTCAATTTTCTGGCGCAGCACAACCAGCTCGACCACCTCAAGGCAAGCCACGTGATCACCCCTCATCCCGGCGAGTTCCGGCGGCTTGCGCCCGACCTTGCTGACCTGCCGCGCGAGACAGCAGCCCGCAAGTTTGTGGCGCGTCACCCGGCGACCTTGCTACTCAAAGGCTGTCGCAGTTTGATAACCCGCAACGGCGAACCGCTGTGGTGCAATGCCACCGGCAGTCCTGCCATGGCAACTGGCGGTCATGGCGATGTGCTCGCCGGAGTGTTAGGTGCCCTGCTGGCCGCCGTCACTCCCGCCGTGCCCGCCGCCGCCCTCGCAGCCTGGCTCTGCGGTCGTGCTGCGGAGATTGCCCTTGCCGGGCGCAGCACCTCCGAATCCTCTCTCACACCCAGCGACCTCCTCGCCTGCCTCGGCAGCGCCTTCAACGATTGGCGCGAAAGCTCACGCTAAAATGAGCTCTATTTGGCGTCCGTCTTGGCGTCCGTCTTGGCGTCGGCGTCGTGCTCGGCCTCGGGGGGGGCGCTGTTGGCGTGATCCGGGTGATGAGCCCCATGAGCTTCATGAAGTTGTTTTGTGCCATTTTTCCCTTCGAATTCATGGCGTTCGCAGGAGATAAAGAAGGCGCTGGCGGTCGCAAGGATTGGCAAAAGGAATTTCATCTGGCGTTTTTATTAGCCGCACCAGCCCAAAACGCAACCCTTGCAACACAAAAGTTTCATGCCTGGGGCAGCCAAGCTTCCACGGCTCGCGCTGCACGTTCGTGGGTACCCGCCCCACCGAGCATGGCCGCAGTTTGCGCCAAGCGGGTTTGTAGCCTGCCACGATAGTCGGCATCTTGCAACAAGCGCCGCAAGGCCGTGGCAATGGTCTCCGGCGCAGCATCCGCTTGAATAAACTCTTCCACGACTTCTTCTCCTGCTAAAATGTTGACCAAGCCGATGTGCTTGAGCCGCACCAACATCCGCCCCACCAGGTAGGTCGGCCACGCCACCTTGTACGTCAAACAATAGGGCAATCCAAAACAGGCCGCTTCCAGAGTGGCCGTGCCACTGGCAATGACTCCGCAACCGGCCCGCTGCATCAATCCATGACTGCCGCCGTCAGTGATCTTGAGTGCCTCGCCAAGTTGGGCTTCGTCGGCTAGTACACGCATCTGCTTGGCGAGCTTGGGCGAGGCACCCGGTGCTTCGAAGCGCAAATCCGGGTTCCAAGCACGCAACCGTTTGGCTGTCTCGAGCATCACCGGAAACAAGCGTGCCACCTCACGCTCCCGACTCCCCGGAAACAGCCCGACGAGGTGCTCGTCTCTAACCACACCGTCCAAGCGTCGTGCTTGCAACTCATCGACCAAGGGATGGCCGACGAAAGTCGTTTTCAAGCCGGCTCGTTCAAAAAGTTCCTGCTCGAAGGGGAACAAACAGAGCATTTCATCGAGCAAGCACGCCATTTGCGGAATGCGCCGCTGGTTCCACGCCCATACCTGCGGGCTGATGTAATAAACTTGGCGCGTTTGCGGACACTCGCGCCGCAAGGCCCGGGCAAAACGCAGGTTGAATCCCGGGTAATCGATAAGCACCAGCACATCCGGGCGCAGCGCCTTCGCTTCCGCCAGCATCTCGTCAAAGCGTAGCCGGAACCAACGAAAATGTTTGATCACCTCCCACAAACCCACCACTGCGGCGTCTTCCACCCAGTCGCGCACGCTGCCTCCGCTCGCCTCAGCCATCTCCGGCCCACCCACCCCGGCGACTTCCAGCTCCGGTCGTAGCGTCTTGAGCGCACGCAGCAACCCGGCCCCGTGGGCGTCCCCGCTAAGTTCACCTGCTACCACATAAATTCGCCCGGCCATGCCCGGATTGCTTACCATCTCCTGACAATCCGGCCAAGGAAATCCAACCAAATAAAAATTCAACCGGTTTTTTGAAAAAAATAGCTGGCTGGCCGACTTCCGCATTGATTTTGCAGCGGGTTGCGCTTTGTCTTGGGTCCGCCGCCCAACGCGTGCCAATTCCTCATGTCCACAGTCAGCCCAGACAGCCCAGATACCCCACGCCCGATCGGTGAAATCGCCCAAGGCCCGAGCGCCTTCGAACAATTTCTCGATCGAAACCAGAAGAACCTCCTGGCCCTGACCATTCTCTTGGCCTTGGCGGTCGCCGCTTGGGTCATCTACCACGGAGTAGCCAACAGCAAGGAGCACAGCGCTGGAGCTGAACTCACTAAAGCCGAGGATCAGGCCTCGCTGAGCAGCCTCGTCAAGAATCATGCAGGCACAGCCGCCGCTGGCAGCGCCGAAGTTTTACTCGCCGATCGCCAATGGTCCGAAGGTGACAAGGCCGCCGCCATCGCAACCCTCAAAGCGTTCATTGCCGCCAATTCGAAGCATCCGGCTCGCCCAACCGCTCAAGCCAGCCTCGGCTCCAAACTCCAAGCTCAAGGACAAGCGGCCGAGGCCAGCAAGGTCTTCCAACAAATTGTCGAGGATCCCACCGCTCGCTTCATGGTTCCCTACGCTCTGCTCGCCCTCGGCGATATCTCAAAGGCCGCCGGCGATACCTCAGCCGCCGAAAAATCCTATCAAAAGGCCAAAACCGAATTCCCGGACAATAGCTTTTCCAATATCATCAACAAGCGCCTCTCCCTGCTGAAGGCC
>JBAXCM010000490.1:0-3689 GCA_037141475.1 Verrucomicrobiota bacterium
TCCTCGATCACGCCATCCTGTGGGATGACTGTGAAAATAATTCATTCCTGACGGAGTGAGCCCCCCATTCCCCACTTGAAGAGGCGGCGTGCCAGATGGCGTCAGTTTTTCGGCTTTAAGAGTTGCAGCGGGCTGGGGGCCAGCTGCATGCTCGCCAGCGATGCGCGACGACACCCGCCGATGGATTGTGGCCGATCAGGCCCATTGCTGGCACCCGTTCACCCGCCAAGCCGAGTGGTGCGGGTGCGAACACGAACCGCTGGTGCTGGTGCGCGGCAAGGGCGTCTGGTTGTGGGATTCCGAGGGCCACCGCTACCTTGATGGCAATTCCTCGATTTGGACGAACATCCACGGCCACGGCCACCCGCACATCCTCGCCGCCATCCAGGCCCAACTCGAGCGGGTTGCCCACACGTCGTTTCTCGGATTCACCCACCCCGGTGCCGCCGAACTGGCCGAACGCCTGTGCCAATTTTTCCCTAGCAACACTCTGGAACGCGTGTTTTTCTCCGACGACGGATCCACCGCTATCGAGGTCGCACTTAAAATGGCGGTGCAATACCGCCAGCAAACCGGCGATGCACAGCGCAGCAGCTTCATCGCGTTTGCCAACGGCTACCATGGTGACACCCTCGGCGCGGCCTCACTCATGGGCGTCGGACGGTTTTTCGAGCGCTTCCGGGGGCTCGGCTATCCGGTGCATCACGTCGCATCCATGGATGAATTGCGCGGCTTGCCTGAAGCTCAACTCGCCGCCACTGCCGGAGTGGTCATCGAGCCGCTGGTCCAAGGGGTCAATGAGATGCGGCCGTGGCCAACGGGGATGCTAGACGAGCTTCGGGGTTGGTGCGACGATCGCGGCATCCACCTGATACTCGACGAAGTGATGACGGGCTTTGGCCGGACTGGCACGATGTTTGCCTGCCAGCAGGAAAACGTGATCCCGGATTTCCTGTGCCTGGCCAAGGGGCTTACAGGCGGCTACCTGCCGATGGCCGCGACTCTCACGACAGGCGCGATTTACGATGCATTCTTGGGAGATGGCGGGCGGGCGTTTTACTATGGCCATAGTTTCACGGCCCATCCGCTAGGTTGTGCGGCGGCGTTGGCCAGCCTGGAGGTTTTCGAAAATGAACGGACCTTGGAAGCCTTGCCTGCTAAAATCGAGCACCTGCGCCAGGGTTTGGCCACCCTCAAATCCCGGCATCCGGTGATTCATGCCATCCGCCAGTGCGGGTTGATCGCGGGCATCGAATTGCGCCAACCCGACGGCAGCCATTTCCCGCCTGCCGCCCGGATTGGCGAAGCCATCTGTTTGGCAGCCCGCCGCCACGGCCTGCTCACCCGGCCGATTCTCGACACGCTTGTGCTGCTGCCGCCGCTGGTGATATCTCCGGCTGAACTCGACCATGCGCTGGCCGCCCTCGATGTAGCACTCGAAGATGCCATTCCCGCCTCTCATCGCCTGCTGCGACGGACGTCGGATTCCTGACGTGACTCGCGACGAAGACATGTGCAAGGTGCCGACGTGTCCGAGACATCTCCCCAGCATCAACGATTTGGCGGCATCATGAGGCTGTATGGCCTGACGGCTATGCAGCGGTTTTCAAAGGCGCGAGTGGCCGTCATCGGGATCGGCGGTGTCGGATCGTGGGCAGTGGAGGCTCTCGCACGCTCCGGCATCGGACACCTCACACTCGTCGATTTGGATGAAATTTGCCTGAGCAACGTCAATCGCCAGTTGCACGCCATGGACGGGCAAATCGGCCGCCAAAAGACGGAAGCCATGGCCGAGAGGGTTCGGGCGATTCATCCCGGATGCGAGGTCGAGGTAATCGCGGCGTTTTTCAATGAAAAAAATGCCGCTGCGATTTTGGACGCAGGCTTCGATGTGTTGCTTGATGCCATTGATTCAACCCGCCACAAAGCCCTGTTGCTGGCGGAATGCCGACATCGCGCGATCGTCACGGTCACCTGTGGCGGAGCGGGCGGAAGACGCGATGCAACGCGCATCCGGGTGACGGATCTGGCTTTCAGCGGCAAGGACCCTCTGCTACTGCAATTGCGCCGCTGCCTGCGCAACGACCACGGGTTTCCCAAGTTAGGACCTAACGAAAAACCCCAGCCTCTGGATATCGACGCGGTGTTTTCCGACGAGCCACCGGTTTACGCTCAATGCGATGGCAGCGTGTCTGACCAACCCCCAGAGGGTGCCGAGCGTCGTTTGAACTGCTCTTCTGGCCTGGGCACGGCGACCCACGTGACCGCGAGTTTCGGGCTGATCGCCGCTGGGCGGGTGCTAGAGCGACTTGCCCAGGACTCCTGAGTGAATGCACCCGCGAACTCGGGGTTCGACCTAAAAAGCGCCACGAGGTCGAACACTGGCTGCAAAGACTGTGAGGCAGAGCACCCTGCCTGAAGCGCGAGAACGCCTCACTTTTTGACGGGACAATTGGGGAGTGTCGGCCTGCGGGGCGACACTGCGGATCTTTCAGCAGCTGGGTCAGCCGCCGATGTCGGTGCGGCCGGAGAGTTTGGCACCTTCCTCCATCGAGAAAACCTTGGATTTGATGTCGCCACTGATCCACGACTTGTCCTTGAGCTCGCATCGCTGGGACGTAATCTTACCCTCCACTTTACCGTAAATTTTAACTTCCCCGGCGCTAATATCGCCGACGATGGAGGCATTTTCGCCGATGGTCACCCGGCCCTTATCGGACATGATTTCACCATTGACCTTTCCATCAATGATCATGTCATTGGTGAAGCGGATGGAACCGGTGATCTCGATTCCGTTAGAGAGGACGTTTGTCGGGTTGGCCATGACGCGCCGAATTGAGCAGAGGTCGCTACGATTTGCAATGCAAATCAAATTCCGTGGGATTTTCCGTGATTATTTTTGCCAAGACGCTAGAAGTCGTCGAACCAACTGCTTCCAGCCATGCCACGTGTTACCATTACCGTCCCGGACAAGATGCCTCAGCCTTATCGGTTTCCGCTAGATCGGCAGGTGGTCACGATCGGGCGGGGCAGTGAAAACGACATTGCCATTGATTGCGGATCCATCTCAGTGCGCCACGCCGAAATGCTGCGCATTGAGGGCGGCTATGAATTGCGCGATCAGGGCTCGACCAACGGCATCAAGCTGGATGGCGAGCGAAGTGACACGATTGGCTTGCGCCATGGGGCCACCGTGAGGTTGGGCGATGTGGCCTTTGATTTTCAATTGAGTGAGGAAGAACGCGACGCTCTGCGGCGGGAAAAGGTACTAGAGGAGACGCCGGAGCGTCGGGAGCCAGAGATAGGGGCTTCGTCGGAAACTCCGGTGGCGGAACGCGAGGTCGAACCCCAACCGCACAAGCGCGCAGTGACCTCGTCCGGCAGCGGCAAAGGCTTCATGATGTTTCTGGCAGTTCTGCTATTTGCGCTGTTGGCATTTTTCGCTGGCCTCTCGATCCGGCACTACAAAGAAACCGGCGGCTGGTTGTTCAGCGCCATTCAAGCTAGAGGTAAAACGCTAAAGGCCAGTCGCATCGTCCCCGCAGATCCAGCAGCACCAGATCCCGCCTCCGTCACGCCGACTCCGGATCCCACCGTCACACCGGTTCCGGATCCCACGGTCACACCAACTCCAGATCCCACCGTCACACCGGTTCCGGATCCCACGGTCACACCAACTCCAGATCCCA
>JBAXCM010000491.1:0-3686 GCA_037141475.1 Verrucomicrobiota bacterium
GCCAACCGCTGCGCATCCCCTTCGCCCTCAAATCCACCGGCCTCGCCCCCATCCGCCCAGCCGTGACCTTGCGCGACGCCGAGGGCAAGGCGCTCGCCTCCCTCACTCTCGAACTGCCCCCCGGCAAAACCGTCGCCGCCACCTTCGAAATCAAAGCCCCACCCACCTCCGCCCATTGGTCCATCGATACCCCCGTCATCGCCGGCGAAGTGCGTTCATCGAACAATAAGGCCGCCCTCAATATCCGCATCCTCGAATCCAAAACCCGCGTATTCCTCGTCGAGGGCGCTCCCTATTGGGACAGCAAATTCCTCGCCCAACTCCTCCGCCAGCAACCCCACATGGACGTCCACTCCGTCCACCGCCTCTCCGACGAACGCTACTTCCGCATCGACTCCGGGGACACCAAGAACGAAGAAACCAACCAGCCGGTATTTCCCAACACCCTCGAGGAACTCGCCCGTTACGACCTGATTGTTTTCGGCAAGAACATTGATCCATTTTTGAGCCCGGAGCGGGCGGAGATGTTGCGGGCCTATGTTCGTGACCGTGGCGGTGCCGTGCTATTTTCGCGTGGCAAGGCGTCCACGGCCTCGTTGGCGGCGCTGGAGCCATTGGAACCGGTCGTCTGGGGCACAGCCACCACGGCTGATTTCAGGTTTTCGCCGACCCGGGACGGCGAAGCGGCCGGGCTGTTTGGTCAGGCGCTACCGGCGCCGGACGCCTCGTTGTGGGCGGCGTTGCCGACGCTGCGGGACGGGCGGCAGATTGCGTTGGTCAAGCCCTTCACCCGCGTTCTGGCGGAAGGCGTTCCGGAACAAGGGGTGGGCGGCGGGTCGGGAAATTCCGGGAAATTTCCAGTGCTGTTAGTCCGCCGATATGGGCAAGGTGTGACGGGATTGGTAAACGGCGACGGGTTGTGGAAGTGGGACTTTTTTCCTGAGGCCCGGGAACTGGGGAATTGTTATGAAGACTTTTGGACCCAGTTGATTCAATGGATGGCGTCCTACTCGGAATTTTTGCCGGGCCAGGATTTTTCGCTGCGGCTGCCTGCGTCGCGTGGTGAGCTTGGTAGCACCTTGGCGGCCACCCTTTCGTATCGAGGGTCCGGTGCCGCGCCCCAACCGCTTATTGTCATCACTGATCCGGCTGGGATCGTCACCAAAGCCAGTCCGGCGGCAATCCCCGACCCCTCAGGCCGCCCGCTCTGGCGCGCTTCCTTCACCCCGGATAAACCCGGACTGTGGACGCTCAAGCTCAGCGATCCACGCCCCGATGCGCCGCCTACTCCCGAGGTCCTTTTCACCGTGCCAAGCCCGCCCCAGGAAGCAGACGACCTCTCGCCCGATCCGGGGTTTCTTGAGTCACTCGCGCAAACCGCCGCCGGCCAAGCCATCCAGCCAGCGGCTTTTTCCGCCTTGCTCAAGTCCCGGCTCGTCAAGCATCCCCCAGCCACCCAAGAGACCGGAGCCGTCTGGGCTCCTGCCTGGAACTCGGCCATCGTTGCTTTCATTATCGCCGCCCTCTTCGCCAGTGAGTGGTTCCTACGCCGCCGCCAAGGACTAGCTTGAAGATATATTCACCATGAGCTCATTCCTCTCCCAACTCCGCCGCATCCGCATGCTGCTGCGCGGTGCCAGACTCGCGGGAGCGGGCCTCGGCCTGCTCGCGCTCGCCACCAGCCTGTGGCTGGCTTTTGGTCTAACAGATGCCGTAACGGCCTTCGAAGCCACCGCCCGCCTCACCATCACTGGCGTTCTTGCTTCCATCTGTGCCGTCGCCGGATGCGCCGGTCTCATCCAAGCGCTGCGCGTCCCAGCCCGCAGCGCAGCCGCCCGTGCCGATGCCGCATTAACCGACCCACGCGCTCCCGCAGCCGCCGCGCTTTCCCTCGCCAAGCGGGGAGCAGGCGGCCAAAACAAGCTGGATGCCAATCTTCCCGGCCCATCTCCTCTCACAGAGTTTCTAACTGGTCGAACGTTAGAAGCAGCCGCTGCCGACCTAGCCGCGCTACCCGCAAGTAAAATCATCCCATGGCGTCCCCTCGGATTGGCGCTGCTGGCGCTGGCCATTCCGTTGCTCACCCTCGGCGGTCTGCGCCTTGCCCAGCCGGCGGCGTTCGCCACCATTGCCGAGCGCTTGCGCCACCCCGGCGCTGACATTCCTCCGTACAGTCCCCTTATTTTCACCTTGGATCCCGCCAAACCGGCCACCGTGTATGGCGGTGAGTTGGTCATATCCGCTGATATCACCGGAGCCAGCCTGAAGCAACCGATCGAGTGCCTCATCCGGCAACCGCGCAGCGGGGCGATTTTGCGCCTCCCGGCGTTCCGGGAATCCCCAACTCGATTCAGCCGCAAACTCGATGGACTCACCGAACCCGTCGCGATCGCGTTCTGCTGCGGCAAGGCCCGCTCCACCTGGCACCCCGTCGAAATCCTGCTCGAACCGAACATCCTCAGCGGCTTGGTGCGCCTCACCCCACCTGCCTACACCGGCCTGCCCGCAGCTGAATTTCCGCTTGATACCAATGAGATTGCCGCGATTGAGGGCTCCACCGTCACCCTCGAACTGACCAGCAACCGTCCACTGAGTGCGGCCAGTCTTATTTTCACCCCGAGCGCCATCCCTGGGGCCACCCCTGTTCCGCAATCCTACCCAGCCACCCTGCCCGGTGCCCAAACCGCCGCCTTCACCTGGACCGCCACCCAGTCCGGCCGACTCGCTGCCACCCTTCGGGACCTGCGGGGCACACCGAGTGCCCGTCCGCTCGACCTCGCCTTCCGGACCTCGCCTGACCTGCCACCCAGCGTCGTACTCACCTCGCCACCGGCAATGATGTTAGCCACTCCCAAGTCAGTCATCCCGGTCATCGGTCGGGCTCAGGACGACTTCGGCCTCGCCAAGGTGCATTTCGTGCGCACCCTCTCGGGCTTCCGCGACCGTGCCCGCATCGTTGCCCCGGCACTGAGCGAGAAAGCCTATGATTTTTCGGACAAGCTCAACTTGGATGAACTCGGTCTGGAAACAGGCCAGACGATCGAACTGATGCTCGATGCTTCTGACCACAACCCGTCGCTGCTCGGCCAGGGGAGTTCGGAAGTGTCCCGCATCCAAATCATTTCCGAGGACCAATACGCCCAGTACGTCCGCGCCAAAACCACGATCAACCAGTTTGCAAAGCGCTTCCAAGCGGCCAAGGATGCCATCGACCAAGCCCGCAATGCCCTCGAGGATCTTATTAAAAAAGCCAGTGAAGCCGGTGACCCTCCAGCCGTCGAAAAAGCCGCCGACGCGGCGAAGAATGCCCACCAGCAGGCCGCCGATCTCCTCGACAAGATCGCCAAGGATTTTCCCGCCTTCGAACTCGAAAAGCACCTCCAGGACCTTGCCGAAAAACAAGCCGACGACGTTCGGGAAAACGTCAAGCCCTTGGAAAACTTCGACGCCAAGGCCCCCAAAGCCGAGCAACAGGCGGCCATCGACGAGATGCTCAATCGCCTAGGCCGCCAACAACCTCGGGCCAAGCAACTCGACGACGAAGTCCACAAGGTCAACCAAGCCGCCCGCCTCCTCGAAATGGCTGCCAAATTCCGCCAAATCTACGAGTCCCAAGCAAATCTTGCCAAACGCTTCGGCACCATCGTCGAGGAACTCCGCCAAGGCGACGATCAAAACCGCCGACT
>JBAXCM010000492.1:0-3684 GCA_037141475.1 Verrucomicrobiota bacterium
CACACTGGCTGCCACACCGGCTGCCCCACCGGCTGCCACGACCCCGGTCACACCGGCCCCCGGCCTGTGGGACGAGACATGTGAGTTGGTGGTACAGCTTGAATTGAGCCGCTTTGGGGGTCGATCGAGTCGACCCTATGTGGCGGTATGGATTGAAGATGCTGAGAAATATCCGGTTCGCACACTGGCACTTTGGTCCAATGGCGGGCGTTGGTTAGAGGATCTCAAAGGCTGGTATCGCTCTGACCAACTGCGGGTGTTGGCGGAAAATACCGAGTTGACTCCTTCGGTGTCGAGCGCCACCCGGCCGGCGGGCAAATACACCCTCAAGTGGGACGGCAAGGACAACTCCGGAAAATTCGTCAAGTCCGGCAAATATACCATCTGTCTTGAGGCTGCTCGCGAGCACGGGACCTATCAAATTATCCGGCAGGAACTGGATTGCAACGGCACCGCAGCCAAAATCGAGTTGAAGGGCAACGTCGAGATCGCCTCAGCGGCCCTCGATTACCACCACAAAGCCAATGCACACTGAGGCAACGCCGTCACCACCGCCACCGCAGACCAGTACTTACGCCTATTGGCGCCGCGTTGTCGTGGCGTGGTTCCGCGGGATGCATATCTATCTGTCGATGATTAGCTTTGCCATCCTGTTGTTCTTCGGGGTGACCGGGTTGACGCTGAATCACGCGGAATGGTTCACAGCTGGACATTCGACCGATCGTCGTTGCAAGGGTCACCTGCAACCCAGTTGGGTCAAGCCGCCAGACGCGGCCATAGCCAAGCTTGAGATCGTTGAATTCCTAAGGCGGGAGCATTCCATCAAGGGCGCGCTCAGTGATTTCATCATCGACGACTCCCAGTGCACCATTTCGTTCAAGGGACCGGGTTATGCGGCGGACATCTTTCTGGATCGCGCCACTGGCGACTATGATCTGGATGAGAGCCGGCTCGGTGCGGTCGCGGTGCTCAACGACCTCCACAAGAGCCGGGACAGCGGTCGATCATGGTCGCTATTGGTTGATGCCTCGGCGGTGATCATGACTGGCATTTCGCTCAGTGGGTTGGCGTTGCTGTTCTTTTTCCGACGGCGTCGGACCACGGGTCTGGTTGTTGCCTTCGGAGGTGCCCTGCTGTGTTATCTGATCTATCTGCTGTTAGTGCCGTGAATTTATCGAGCTGGGTTTCAACGTGAGAGGTCCAGCAATCCGCGGCGGATCGCCTCGCTGACGGCGGCTGGAAGGTTCCGCACGTGGAGTTTGTCGAAGCTGCGCTGGATGTACTCGGTGACCGAATGCGGGCTGAGGCTCAGTGCGTCGGCGATTTCCTGGCGGGTGAGGCCTTTGGCGGCGAGTTGCAGCACCTCGCACTCACGGCCGGAGAGTGATTCAGCATCGGGGATCGGGCTGAGTTTGCGAAATGTCTGCAGGATCATGCCAGCGATCTTGGGATCCAGGGGTGTTCCGCCGGCAAGCACTTCTTCAAGGGTTTCGATCAGTCGAGACGCACTTCCGGCTTTTACCAGATAACCATGGGCCCCAGCCTCAAGCGCTGCAAACACCTTCGCTTTGTCGGTGAATGCGGTGAGCACCAATACCCGCGCCCGAGGCAAAAGTTCGCGCACTTTGCGGATGCCCGCTACCCCACTCATGCCTGGCAAGCCCAGATCCGATAGCACCAGATCCGCCTCCAGACCGCCTCTGATCGCCTCCAGTGCGTCCTCCATGGTGGAAAACCCGCCCACGCAGTGGTAGCCGCCACGCTCTTCAAGCACCATCGACACCGATTCCCGGAAATCGGCGTGGTCTTCGATCAATATCAAGCGAATCGGGTGGTCGCGGCGGGGAACTGGATGCGTCATGGCCATGAGCTATAGCCCATCCGCGCCCACTGGGAAAGCACAGGTTTAGAACTCAGTGTTCGACCTCGCTTTAGACAACAAAGCGATGTCGAACGCTGAGATCTGAAGCCGGAGTCTTGCGCCGCGATTTGGCATCATGCACACTACGCCGATCCTCCGAGGAACCCCAAACATCAACACCTGTGATTTCACGGTCATCAGCCACTTCGGCCCTCTTATGAGGGCGGATGGTCTAACCATTTTTGAGTTAGAGAGATGATCGACATTCGGAGTCGCGCGAGCAGATCGCGAGAGGCCGGGCTGAGGGTGGCGGCCCACTGGTTGAGGGCGGCATCTTGCGCCAAAGCAGGGATGGCGGCTGCGGTGAAGCGATGGGTTGTGAGGTACTGGCGGGCTTCCGCTGCGCTCGCCAAACTGAAGAGGCCGGCATAAAACCAGGGTTTGGGATCATGGGTGTGATCGGGGCCGCGGCTTAGAGTCCGGGCAATTTCACAGGATGCCAGCAGGCGCGCCGGATCCGTTTGTTCGAGATGAGAGAGCCAGGCGTCGGCGGTGACATCCAGGCCGCCACGCACCAGCCAGGTGCGATTGACGCGTCTGGCCCATGCTGGAGGGTTAGAGGTGTCTCGATGGTTCATGGAGGGAAGGCGTGGAACGACACTTGGCAAGTGACGTGTGAAGGATGAGGGAATCGTGGATAGAAAATGAAGAGGCATTTTCGGTCACACCGCAGAGGCGCTGCGGCCGGAGGCGCGAGGCACGGCCTGCGGCGGGACGGCGCAGGCACCTGGCAGGAGCACCTAGCGGCGGTGGCCGACTTCGTTATCGAGGATTTGGCGGAGTTCGTCGAGGCCGGTATCAAGGTCGGCGGAGATGGGGATGATGTCGACTTTGGGGAAGCGCAGGCGGAACGTCTCAAGTTGGGTGGTGGCGGCCTCGATGTCCATTTTATTAGCGACAACTTTCCAGGGGAAGCGGGCGAGTTCATCGTCGTATTCCTTGATTTCGCGGCGGAGGATTTCGAGGTCGGAAACCGGATCTCGGCCATCGACGCCAGCGATGTCGATGACGAAGAGCAGCAAGCTGCAGCGGGTGATGTGGCGGAGGAATTCGTGGCCGAGGCCGCGGTTGGCGTGAGCCCCTTCGATGAGGCCGGGAATATCGGCGACGGTGCAGCGGCGGAAGCCGGGAAACTCGACGACGCCGACGGTGGGTTGGAGGGTGGTGAACGGGTAGGAGGCGACCTTGGGTTTGGCGGCGGAGAGTTTGCCGAGGAGGGTGGATTTACCGGCGTTGGGAAAACCGACGAGGCCGACGTCGGCAATTCGCCGCAGTTCGAGGTAGAAAATCCCCTGCTCGCCGGGAGTGCCAAGGGTATGCTCGGTCGGGGCACGATTCGTCGGAGTCTTGTAGTTCCAATTCCCCCGGCCCGGCTCTCCCCCTTGGCAAAGGACAAATTGCTGACCGTCTTCGGTGAGGTCGGCGATGGGTTCCAGATCGATCCCCTCGTCGCTGCGCTCGGCGTCCACTGCCTCGGCCAGAGTGGCTGCACGGCTGCGGTACACGACCGTGCCGGGGGGGACTTTGCCGATGACCTTCTTGCCGGCGCGGCCAGTTTTGCGGGTTCCGCCACCGGGTTTGCCATCTTCGGCAATTAATTTCGGGTCGTAGTGGTAGGCTCGGAGGTTATCGGTCGAGGGATCGACGATGAGAATGACGTCGCCGCCGCCGCCGCCATCGCCACCGTCCGGGCCGCCGCGCGGCACGAATTTTTCCCGTCGCCATGAGACGACGCCGTCGCCGCCGTCGCCGGCTTTTGCTGA
>JBAXCM010000493.1:0-3683 GCA_037141475.1 Verrucomicrobiota bacterium
ATGCGGTCTTGCAGCAGCAGGAAAACCGTTAGATCGAGTTGATCAGCAGCATCGAGCGCGGGTTTCCAGGCGAGCTGGTCGAGAAACTCCTGATAGTGTTGGCTGGCGGCCGGATGGGTGAGGCGAGGGTCCTCGCCGAAGCGGTGGGCGCGGGGGTTGATGAGCGGATCGAAATCAAGCGTCTGCCAATTGCCATGGACGAGCGGCCGAATGCTTAGCAGCGGGCTGTCAAGCCAGGCACCGAGGTTACGGATTCTGATCGAGTTTTCCAGATAGGTGCGGATGGTTTCTGGATCATCGTGGAGGAAGCCATAGGCCCAGACCCCGACGGAAAAACAAAGCCGATCACGAAGCACCTGGGTGACTTTAAGGAAGAACGCACGGTCCTTGAGACGCCAGAGAATCTCGTCGAGGTCGGTGTCGTTGAGGTTTTCCGTTTGCAGACGCCTGAGGACATCCTCGTTTGAGCCATCGCGGGCCAGCACGGTCCAAGAGGCGCGGTCCTCCGGCGCGGGCTGATCGCTCACCCGCAAGGGCCGCTGACCGCTGTGGGCGACGACGACCCCATCCTGGGTGACGTGCAACGGATAGACGGGAAACTCACCGGCCGCCGGGAAATAGAACGAAAGCGTCGAGGTGAGCACACCGAAGGGCGCGACCTTTTTCGTGACGGCGAGGGTGGCAGGTTTGCCCGCCAGAGGAATGGCACCGGCGGGGATTTGCGCGAGCACATCGAGCTGGCGTTCGAGACCGGTGGGATTGGTGACAATGAGCGACGCCGAATACGGCACGCCGGGTTGGAAATCGCCAGTGATGAAATTTTCGACCTTGTGGCCATCGACGTTGCGATACGGCTCGTCGAGCGGACAGAACGATTGCCGCACCAGCAGCGGCGACTCCGCGGCAATCTTGTCACTGCGGCGGGTGTCCTTGTAGAACAACAGCATCGGCGCCCGCGCCTTGACCCGCAGCGTGCTGCCATCGACGGTCACGTCCGGGCGCTCCGCCTTGAACGGCAAATCCAGCACCGCCAGACACATCAGTGCCTCGTTGGCATTGCGGCCACAAGCATTGAAGTGCGGCGAGAGAAACGGCCCCTTGCCATCCCAGGCCGCCAGATCCAGCCAGAAGCGGTTGAAGGCAATCAGCGACTCGTCGGACTTTCCACTATGCCGGTAGTAGTTTGCCTCGCGGTAGAGGCGGCTGCGATCTTGGAATTGCTGGCGGGCAGCGGGCTTGTGGAGGAGGATGCCACCGCCGTTAGAGCCTCCGGCGAATGGATCGGTGCCCGCCGATTCGGCGGGGTCGGGAGCGCAAAATGGATCGGCGCTTGGGTGGTTCATCTGTGGAATGCTATCCACTGCATCAGAGGAATCCTCGCCGCTGCCGCTGATTTCCTCGACGAGGCTCTCGATCTTATCCATTTCAGCGGCCGAGTTGGTGACCAGCAATCCGCCGGCGCCCAGCGTTGCGGAACTGCCTTCGCCAAAATTGATGCCGGCCATCTTCAAAATCTCAATCACCGGCCCGCGCTCTTTCAAGCCAGCTTTCTCACTGTTAGCACCCCTTTGCCTATCAAGGATGGTCCGCAGTTTGTCCTGGAAATCCGGCGGAACGCGGAAACCTCGCGCGAACATCTCACAGCCGGTTTCGGTCAGTGGCACAAGAGTGACGGCATAATCGTCCACCTTGTAGCGGAGGTTGACGGCGTCGCAGATGTATTTGAGAGCTTGGCCGATCGGAATGTTGGTGAGGCGCAGGGACTTGATGCGGAGGGCTTCCGGGCGGGACTCGAGGCCTTGAGGCCGACGAAGAAGGATGTTGATCCCTTTGCGAGAATCGTCAACTTCCAGGGTGTCGAGCTCGCTGGCTCGCAGGCGTAGGAACTCGATGGCTTCTTCCACCGTGACGTCGTCGAATGCGATGTTAGGAATGATGATTCGGCGGAGTTTCTCGTTGATGTATGGAATTCCGGAGGAGACAACCGCGCCACCTCCAAGCCCCCCTTCGTCACTCGCAGCAGCGGCCTGCGGGTCGGCTGCACGATCGGATAGGTCCCAAGCCTTGTCCACTTTAGACATCAACTCGGAACGCGTCTCATCATAGGCGGCGCGATAATAGGATGACTTGGCGGATGCAATAGCTTCCAAGCCGCGGCGTGCGTCCGGGTTGTAGATGTCGATTCTCAGCGCTTTCTCATACTCAAGTTTGGCTTCATTGTACTTGCCCAAGTTATAGTATCCCTCGGCCGAATAGAGGCAGCGCCTGAGTGCGTCATCGCCATCTTTGCTAGATAAATCACGGCCGCCGAGGGTTTGGGTGAAGAAGACGGTTTCGGTCTCGGGCGAGGGAGCCACGGATTGCCAGCGCAATTTAAGTTCGTTGGCGATGGTGGCATGTGCGGCGGGGACGGCCTGAGCAAGCAGGGCTTTTTCCGCGGCGTTGAGGCGCTGCCAGGCGTAGGGGCGCAGATAGGGGGCGAGGTCGCGGCCTAACAACAGGTCATCGATGAATTGGGGCTCGAGTTTGGCGGCGAGCAGCGGCTTGACGTGTTTGTCGAAGAACGGCTTGTCCTTGCGGGCGAGGAACAGGTGGAGTTCGTGGCAGGCGTGCTTGGCGAGCAGGTCGAGCTTGCGGGCTTCAGAGAGGTCCGGCCACTCGGTTAGGAAACCGAATTCGCGCAGGACATCGCTGTTGGTGAAACCGTGGAGAAGTTGGTGAGCCTCGCCGAGGGTGGTGAAGGCGCGCCAATCAGCATCTAGCAAGTTTTCGACGCCTGCCTGCTGGCCGGTGGCGAGCACCGCCACGTTTCGGGTGGCGAGGAAATGCACGGCCGGATCCAGCGGACGGGCGATGCGCCGCTCGCGCAGCGGTGTGTCGGTGGCGGGCAGCGGCAAGGTGAGTCGATCGCTGCCAATCTCGTCGGCGACGGTGATATCGACCGACTGACAAGCCGAGAAATCGGCGAGCGGCAGGCTGAGCGAACCGTCGGGCTGTGGGGTCAGGTCGAAGCGAACCACGGCGGGGAATTTGAGGAAATCGCAGATGTATGGGAGCGAGGAATTACCGGAATCGCGCTTGCTGGGAGGGGTGAGGCCGAAGAGCTTGCCGGACCCGTGTCCCGAGCCCATACCCGAGCCGCCGTCGCGGCTGGATTCCTTGGTTTGATTGACGGTGTCCTCAGTCCAGCGGTTGAGCAAAAGGCCTGGGCGGGGCAGCAGGGAACCGGGAAACGTTTTGGCGGCGCGGCGTTCGAGGATGTAGCGCATTTCATCACTCAGGCGGCGCTCGCTGAGATAACCGCATCCTTCAAAGCCGGGTGTTAGGCTGGCAGACTGGGCGGGCTCGAACGGATAGGCGGCAACTCCCTCCTGCCACCCCTCGAAGATGTAGCGTTTGCCAACCACGGTGACGCGGGTGTGCGGGCCGGCGTCGCGGATTTGGAGTGCGAGCCGGCCGTTTTCCGCAGTGGCGTTTGCGATGCTGGGATTGACTGGCGTGAGACGCGGCATGATGCGGGTGGCAGAGATCAGGAGGCCGTCCCGCTCAACGCCGGCGGAAACGTGGAGAGTGACGTCGATGTTCTTGATTCGGCTGTCGGTTCGGCGGGTCAGGATAAAATCACCGGCTGGCAGGTGGCGAATGAGCAAGTGGCCATCGGCGATGGAGAGCTTGTCGAAATG
>JBAXCM010000494.1:0-3664 GCA_037141475.1 Verrucomicrobiota bacterium
GCGATCTCATGGCCGATCAGCAGCCCTGAAAGATATTCACGCTGGTCTGCGCCATTGAGTACGCCCGTCAGGCCCAGTGTTCGTGTGCTGAAGATGGTCGACAGGATCCCGCCACGTCCGGCTGGGGACTGAGCTACCAGGACACCGCGATCAAAGGCAGCATCATGGTCGCCGCGGGCGTCGCTGGGTTGCATGCTGCGTCCCAAAATCGTGTGCTCGCACAGCGCGGCAAAGACCTCGCCCGTCATGAAGGTGTGGAAATGCTCGATGTAGCTTTGTGCTTCATCATGCGGCCGTCGTACCTGTACCCATTTGGAATGACTGCCAGGCAAGCCGATCAGGATTTCGGACGGAGTGTTGCCAACATCGAGCATGCTGAGCGCGCCTATCACCTGGGTTTCTTCACCACGCATGACATTGGGCAGTGCCGAGTTCTCGATCAGGCCGGGGACGATGTGGACGATCTGGCCCCCTCGGGTCTGCACGGTGCTCAGGGTGCCTCCGATCCGGTCGACCGCAATCGGCACCGACAGATAGGGCGCTTCGCGCCAGCCCTGGCGGCTGCCGACCATCCCGGCCGCGATCACAGTGGCGTGCGGTGCGGCGCGCAGCCAGTCGCCGCAAGCCTCTGCAAAAGCAAACTCAAAGTTCGCCTTTGCATCGCCGCCGGAAGATTCGGGTAGCACGAGCTGTGGCAGCTTCATCACGCCCCAAGGCAAGGAGCGCAACTCCAACACCCGACCGACAGCACCGAGACGATAAGCCCGCAACGAGGAGGTGCCCCAGTCGAGTGCGATGAGCTGTGTTTGACTCTGTGCCTGATTCATCGTTTGGCGTTTGACCGAACCCCCTGGGCATCGATCCACTGGATGGTCCTGGCGCACAACACGGACGGCGCCATCGCACCATCCAGCTCAAGCGCGTATTCCTCTCCGCGAGGATCCTCCAGGGTCGCAAATTGGCTTGCAACCAGGCTACCGGGGAATGGATGCACTCCGAATCGCGCTTGTACCCGCGCATTCGCCAGTTCCTGCGTGACGCTGAGATGCACGAAGCAGAGCAGCGGAACCACTTGGCGAAGGCGCACCCGATAGGCACGTTTGAGCGCAGAACACGCCAGAACCGCCCCGTCGGGATGACTTAGCAATTCAAGACCAAGACGATCCAGCCACGCCTCCCGATCCGTGTCGTCCAGGGCTACTCCCTGGCTCATTTTCTGGATATTTTCTGGGGGATGAAACTGATCACCCTCGATGAAAGGCAGTTTCAGCGCGTCGGCGACAAGCTCGGCGAGTGTGGACTTGCCGCACCCGGCGACCCCCATGACGATGATCCACAGACCCTCCCGACGATGATCGGCTGATGGGGATGGCGCGGATGTCTGAACCTGAATCATTGAGGGTTCTCAAAATTGATAGCGCTATCTTAGCGATCAATTGGTGCAAGTCTAACCTGACCCGCCTGCGCGCTCGCGCTCGTAACGCAAGGGTTCGTGTGTGGCAATGTGAATGTGCATTCCACTTATGATTGCTTCAACCCGTTGCGCAAAGAGAGCCGATCGGCCGTTGCGAACTATTCAATCGATTGGAAGTAAATGCTATGCCCTCTCAAATAGGACTCATAGGTGTGGGATTGATGGGTGAAAACCTGGTCCTCAATATGGCAGGCAAAGGGTTCGCCGTTTCAGTCTTTGATGCTTCAAAGGCAAAAGTTGAAAAATTCGTCGCTGGCAGAGGACAAGGAAAGAAAATTCGCGGATGTTCTTCAATTCAGGATCTGATCGAATCTCTTGAGTTGCCGAGAAGGGTCATGTTGATGATCCCGGCCGGAAAGCCGGTTGATGAAATCATTGAGGCGCTCATCGCTTTTCTTGATGAGGGAGACATCATCATTGACGGAGGAAACTCCCATTTTTCAGATACTTCACGACGAACCAGGATGCTTGAAAGCAAGGGGCTGCTGTATGTGGGAGCGGGCGTGTCTGGTGGTGAAGAGGGTGCTTTGTTGGGCCCTTCGATCATGCCCGGAGGTTCTGCTGCGGCATGGCAAAGTGTCAGACCGATTTTTCAAGCCATCGCCTCGAAGGTCGACGGCGGTGTTCCATGTTGCGACTGGATCGGAGAAGAGGGATCGGGCCATTTCGTCAAAATGGTTCACAACGGAATTGAATATGGCGACATGCAGTTGATATGCGAGGTCTATGACGTCATGCGAACTCTATTGGGCATGACGGCGGACGAAATGCACGCTGTGTTCAAGCAGTGGAGCGAAGGGGAACTGAAAAGCTATTTGATCGAGATCACCAGGGATATTCTGGCGGTGAGAGATGATGACGGACTGCCCTTGCTCGACAAAATCCTGGACAAGGCGGGTCAGAAGGGAACCGGGAAATGGGCGGTCGCTACCGCACTTGACCTTGCTGCGCCGCTCACGCTGATAACTGAGGCGGTGTTTGCCCGCGTACTCTCCTCCATGAAAGAGGAGCGAGTGTCGGCGTCAAGAGCATTGAAGGGCCCCAAGGTCAGCTTTGCTGGCAACAGGAAAGACTTGATTGATGAACTTGGGAAAGCCTTGTATGCGGCAAAAATCATTTCGTATGCACAAGGCTATCAGTTGATGCGAGCGGCGGCGATCGATTTCGGCTGGAAATTGAACTACGGTGGCATCGCACTCATGTGGCGCGGCGGCTGCATTATTCGTTCGGTGTTGCTGGCCAGGATCAAGGACGCCTTTGATTTCAATCCCAAACTGGCGAATCTTCTGATGGATCCGTTTTTTACAGAAACGGTTGCAGTGTCTCAGCTTTCATTGAGAAGGGTGCTTGGTGAAGCCATAGCGAACGGAATCCCAGTACCTGCCATGTCCTCCGCACTGGCCTACTACGATGGATACCGAAGCGCGAATCTACCGGCAAATCTCTTGCAGGCGCAGAGAGACTACTTCGGCGCGCACCAGTATGAGCGCGTAGACATGCCGAGCGGCTCGTATTTCCATTCCAACTGGACCGGCCGAGGCGGAGAGACTGCGTCTACGGTTTATTCTGCATAAGTGGCAAATTTTCGGCTGGACAGGCGCATGCTTGCCGTCGATTCCTGCCATCGTATTTGAGTTTTCTAGCGGTATCCGGTAGCATCCACTGAAAACGGTTTCAATCAATTTTGACGAGTTGCTTCAATTTCAAATGCCAACCAGGACTCCCGTTCGAACCGGACCCATAGCGCGCGCCACCATTGCCGATGTAGCGCGGCAAGCCGGTGTCTCCAAGGCCACTGTTTCCAGATTCCTGAACCACCGTGACAAATTGCTCACCAAGGGCATCGCAACGCGGGTGGAGGTCGCCATCGCGGCCCTCTCCTACAGCCCGAACCCGATGGCGCAGGCGCTCAAGCGTGGTCGCTCGCGGCTGATCGGGCTGGTGGTCGCTGACGTAAGCAACCCGTTTTCTGTGGCGGTGTTGCGTGGCGCTGAAAAAGCATGCCAGCAGGCTGGCTATCTGCTCATGCTTTTCAACCTTGGAAATGACAGTGGGCGTGAGCGCGAAGCAATTGAAACACTCACAGCGTATCAGGTAGAAGGTTTTATTCTCAACACGCTGGGCCAGGATGGCGGCGCCGCAGTGGAAGCGGCCCGTCATGGCAAGCCGGTGGTGCTGGTCGACCGGCGC
>JBAXCM010000495.1:0-3650 GCA_037141475.1 Verrucomicrobiota bacterium
CAATGGCAGTGGGACCGGTGGTCTGACCAAGGCGGGCGGTGGAACCCTGGTGCTTCCGGGCAGCAACCTGTACACTGGCGATACCAGCATTGCTGTGGGCACGCTGAAATTAGGCAACGGAGCGGCGATTCCTTCCGGCCTCGGGAAAGGCAATGTTGCGGTGAGCGGCACCCTCGACTTGAACGGCAACAGTGCTAGCATCAATGGGCTTTCCGGCGCTGGCACCGTCACGAGCAGTGTGGCGGGCGGCGTGACACTAACAGCTGGCGGAAACAATCAGACCAGCAGCTTCAGCGGGGCCATTCAAAATGGCAGTGGCACGCTCGCTCTCTTGAAGACTGGCAGCGGCACCTTGACTCTCGGTGGCACCAACACGTTCACCGGTGGCGTCACCATCAACGGCGGTGCCCTGAAACTCGCCAGCGCCGGGGCTCTCAACAGCGCTTCACCTAACAATCTTACATTTGGTCCGAGCGCTGCAGTGGGCACCAAACTGCAACTCAACGGCAACAATCTGACGGTTACCAGCCTTGCGACCAACGTCACACCGGGCACGGTCGTGGTGGAGAACGCCAATGCAGCGGCGGTGACCCTGACCATCAACCAGGCGGGCAACACCACGTTCGCCGGGGTTTTGCAAGATGGCACGGGCGGCGGGGCGCTCTCCTTGACAAAATCCGGGGCTGGCATTCTCACGCTGAGCGGCACCAACAGCTATACCGGCATCACCACCATCTCCGCCGGCACGCTAGCGCTCACCAACGGATCTGCCCTTCTGGATACCGGAGCGGTTGTCCTAGCCAACACGGTCGGTGCCACGCTACTGCTCAATGCGAGTGAAACCATCGGCTCGCTGGCCGGTGGCGGCACCAGCGGCGGCAACGTCACCTTGCAGGGGTTCACCTTGACGAGCGGCGGAGCCAACACCGACACCACCTATTCCGGGGTAATTTCCGGCAGCGGTTCGCTGGTAAAAGCCGGCAGCGGCACGTTGACGCTTGCCAATGCCAATTTATATATGGGCACAACCGCCATCAAGAATGGCGTGATTTCCCTCGGAATCTCCAATGCCTTGCCGACAAGCACGATCCTGACACTAGGCGACGGCACCACCAATGCCAGTGGGGTCTTGCGAATGAACGGCTTTAGCCAGTCGCTTGCGGGCCTTGCGATTGCCGGCACCGGCACCGGCAACCGGATCGTCAATGGCAGCGCGACTGCCTTGAACCTCACGCTTAATGTTGCCTCCAGCAGCAGCTTCAGCGGCAGTCTGGGCGGCAGTGGGACCAATGAAAATAACCTCGGCCTCGTCAAGACCGGGGCCGGGGTCCTCACTCTCTCGGGTTCGAGCACCTACACCGGCACGACCTCTATCACCAACGGCACCCTCAGTGTGAGCAGCCTGGTTGCAGGCGGCAACCTTGGATCCGCCGCAACGGCCGTGGTTTTGGGCGATGCCACCAACAAAGGCATTCTCTCATATAACGGCAACGGCGACACGTTCAGCCGCGGCTTCACCCTCGGAGCAGGTGGCGGTGAAGTGGACTCCGCCGTCAGCAGTAATCTGCTCACCCTCAGCACTGGCGGCGTCACCGGCACCGGATTGTTCACGGTCGGGGGGGCTGGCGATACCAGTATCTCAAGCAACATCACCTCCACGGGCGGCCTCACCAAGAGCGGCCTCGGCACCCTGACACTCTCGGGTGTTAACAGTTACACCGGGGTCACCTCGATCCTCAACGGTGTCCTCGCCCTCGGCGTCAATAACACCGGTCTCAATGCGGCCACTTCCCTGACCTTGGGCGATTCCGCCTTCAATACCAACGGCGTCCTGAAACTCAGCGGATTTTCCCAAACCCTCGCCGGTCTGAGTAAAATCGGCAATGGCACCCTCAACCGGGTGGTTGGCGGCAGTGCCAGCTTGTCGAATTTCACCCTCAACATCGGCTCTCTCACATCCGTGAACGTCGTCCTCGGCGGCAGCGGCACCAATGAAAACAACCTCAGCTTCACCAAGTTTGGCGCCGGTGCCATGACGCTCAGCGCCATCAATACCTACACCGGCGGCACCATCATCGGCGATGCCACATCCGGCAACAACGGCACTCTCGCCGTGAGCGGCGACGCCAACCTCGGTGCCACCGGCGGCGTGTCGATCTATTGGTCCACCCTCGAAATCACCAGCAGTTTTAGCTTCACTCGCTCCGTCACCCTCTATCACTCGAGTTCCGCCATCTCGGTGGATTCCGGCCAGACCTTCAATGTGAGTGGCACCATCGGCGGCACCGGTGCCTTAAATCTGACGGGTCCCGGCACCCTGGCTTTGTCGAACGCTAACACGTTCACCGGGGGCGTCTTTATCAATTCCGGCATCCTCCAGCTCGCCAACGTCAGTGCCCTCAACAGCAGCACTCCGAACAGCGTTACCTTTGGCGCAAGCGCCCCGGCAGGAACCAAACTGCAACTCAACGGCAACAGCGTGACCATCGGCTCGCTTAGCAGCAACGCGACGCCGGGCTCGCCGGTGATCGAAAATGCCAGCGTCAGCGCCGGGACCCTCACGGTAAACCAGACGGTCGACAAAACCTATGCAGGAGTGATCCAAGACGGCAGTGGTGGCGGCGCTCTCTCTCTGATCAAGTCTGGCGCCAATGTTCTAACGCTTTCTGGAGCCAACACCTACACCGGCAGCACCACCATCTCCGCAGGCACGCTGGCACTGTCCGGTGGGTCCGCGATCGCCGACACTTCTGCAGTGTCATTGGCTAACACGCTGGGTGCCACGCTTTTGCTCAATGCCAGCGAGACCATCGGTTCTCTTGCGGGCGGCGGGGCCACTGGCGGCAATGTCAACTTGCAAAGTTTCGGATTGACGGTCGGGGGGGACAACAGCACCCAGACCTATTCTGGAATCATTTCCGGCACGGGCGGGTCACTGGTGAAAATCGGCAGCGGCACGCTGACGCTTTCCGGCACCAGCACCTATTCCGGCAACACGATTATCTCTGGCGGAACCCTCCAGATTGGGGTGGCCACCGCCATCCAATCCGGCGCGAGCGGGGGCAATATCCAAGTGGATGGCTCCCTCGATCTTAACAACAAGAGCATTTCCATCAATGGCTTGTCCGGCTCGGGGAGCATCACCAGCTCCGTAGCGGGAGCCATCACGCTGACCGCTGGCGGCAATAACCAAACGAGCTCTTTCAGTGGCGTGATCCAGAATGGCAGCGGCACGGTCGCATTGGCCAAGACGGGCACGGGCACGCTGACTCTCGGGGGCAACAATATTTTCACAGGTGGAGTGACGATCAATGCCGGCGTTATCCAACTTGGCAACATAGGTGCCCTCAACAGCACCACGCCTAACACCGTGACATTCGGCGCAAGCGCTGCCGCAGGCACCAAACTGCAACTCAACGGCAACAGCGTGACCATCGGCGCGCTCAGCACCAACGCCACGCCAGGTTCACCGGTGATCGAAAATGCCAACGCGAGCGCAACCACCCTGACGGTGAGCCAGACTACTAGCACGACCTTCGCGGGGGTGCTGCAGGACGGTGGCGGCGCACTGTCGCTTACTAAGTCCGGCAGCGGCACTCTAACGATTTCAGGCGCTAACACCTTCACCGGGACCACCACCATTTCCGCAG
>JBAXCM010000496.1:0-3642 GCA_037141475.1 Verrucomicrobiota bacterium
CCCGTGAGAAATTCGAGACCGACCCGAAAAATCAGTGGCTCTCCCGCGGCCCGTCTTACCGGTTGTGCGGCGAAGCCATCCGCGACCAAGCACTGCTTGCCGCTGGGCTGTTAGTTGAAAAATCAGGTGGGCCCAGCGTCAAACCGTGGCAGCCCGCCGGCATCTGGTCGGAGGCCGGGGCCTCGGGTGGGGACTATCAACCGGACGCTGGCGAAGGGCTTCACCGCCGCAGTCTCTACACTTTTCGCAAGCGCACCGCCCCACCACCCAGCCTGCTCACGCTCGATGCCGGCAGCCGCGAAATTTGCCAAGCCCGCCGACTCACCACCAACACCCCGCTTCAGCCACTCATTTTCCTTAACGACCAAGGGTATTTCGAGTGCGCCCGGGCGCTGGCAAAACGCGTCGCCAGTGAGCCTGCGGACGCACCCGACACACCCCTGAAGCAAGCGTTCCTGCGCCTCACATCACGCCTGCCCGCCGCTCCGGAATTGGCTGCCCTGCGCGACCTCCATGCCCGCGAACTCAAGCATTTCACCGCAGATTTACCAGCCACCAAGGCCGTCTCCGGCGAGGATAACCCCAATCTCGCCGCCTTGGTCATCGTCTGCTCTACCTTGCTCACCTGCGACGCCACCCTCACCAATCGCTAACCCCCAATGCACCCCACCGCTCCTGCTTACGATGACCTGATGCGCCTGACCCGACGGCATTTTCTCGGCAAGGCCGGCCTCGGCCTTGGGGCCATGGCCATGGCAAAATTGCTAGGCACCGACGCCAGTGCAGCCACCGGGGGTGTCCTCGGCGCAGCTCACTTCACCCCCAAGGCCAAGCGCGTGATCTATCTTTTCCAAGCTGGCGGACCGTCCCACCTGGAAACATTCGACTTCAAACCCATGCTGCGCAGCGGTCACGGCAAACCCCTGCCCAAGGCCGTCATCGGCAACCAGCGGCTGTCCACCATGAGCGGCAACCAAAGCCTCCTGCCAATGGCCGGCTCATTCACCAATTTCTCTAGCCACGGCCGCTGTGGCATGGAAATCTCCGACCTGTTGCCTCACACTCAGGGCATCGCCGATGACCTTTGCCTCATCCGCACCATGCACACCGAGGCGATCAATCACGATCCAGCCATCACCTTCTTCTGCTCCGGCAACCAAGTGCCCGGCCGCCCGTCAATGGGGGCATGGGCGTCCTACGGCCTCGGCAGCCTCAACGCCAACCTGCCCGCCTTCATCGTGCTGGTCTCCAAGAATGCCTCGCGCGACCAACCGCTCTACTCACGTTTGTGGGGCTCTGGCTTCCTTCCCAGCGAGCACCAAGGCGTGCAATTCCGCAGCGGCAAGGAACCCGTGCTCTATCTAACCAATCCGGAAGGAGTCTCGCCGGAAGTGCGCCGCAATATGCTCGACACCCTTGGCCAGCTCAACGGATTTCAGGCCGCCGAGCAACTCGATCCGGAAATCGATGCCCGCGTGGCGCAAGCTGAAATGGCCTTCCGCATGCAAACGAGTGTGCCGGATGCCGCGGATCTGAGCCATGAGCCCGAGGAAGTTTTCAACCTCTACGGGCCGGATAGCAGAACCCCCGGAACCTACGCCGCCAATTGCCTGCTCGCCCGCCGCCTCATCGAACGCGATGTCCGCTTCGTCCAACTCTTCCATCAGGGATGGGACCAACATGGCGATCTCGCCGGTGGAATCAGCCATCAGTGCAAGCAAACCGACCAAGCCTCCGCCGCTCTCGTTACTGACCTCAAACGTCGCGGCCTGCTCGACGACACCCTCGTCGTATGGGGCGGTGAGTTCGGCCGCACCGCCTACTGCCAAGGCAAAATTTCCGGCAACAACTATGGCCGCGACCATCACCCGCGCTGTTTCAGCCTGTGGTTGGCTGGCGGCGGCGTCAAAGCTGGCTACAGCCACGGCCGCACCGACGAGTTCGGATACAATATTGTGGAGGATCCCGTCCACGTCCACGACCTCCACGCCACTTTGCTCCACCTCATGGGCGTCAATCACGAAAAACTCGTCTATAAATTCCAAGGCCGTTACTTCCGCCTAACCGACATTGCCGGGCGCATCATCACCCCGCTCCTCGCCTGACTTCCGTGATGGAATACCGACGGGCAAGGTGATTCCATGCTAAAGCGGAATCCTGTCAATACGCGGGCGGTTTGAAGAATGGATCGGTGTCGCCATACCCCTCGAATGTGGCCATATCCAGGTACCTGCGGGTAAAAGGCCGGAGATGGCTGGATACTGAAATACCGGCAGTGCGGAAAGCGATCTCGCCGCACAGCATCCCTTTGGGCATGGCGGTCATTTCAGGAAAACCTGTCGATTGACAGGGTGACCGGTTAGAGAAAAAACCCCGCCCGGCGGGGGCCGGACGGGGCGATTGGAATGCGCCGAGGCACCAATTTGGGTTAGGCGACGGGCACCTGACTTTCCGCAGCAGTGAAAACTGCGGAAACGCTTGCATCAGCAGGCGGCGCGACTGGCAGCGGCTCGACGGCGACCTGAGCTTGTGGCGCTTCGATGGCAACCTCGATTTCTGGTGCACTGACTGTTTCGATGATGGTGAGGATTTCAGCGCTAGCTTCGAGACTCTCAGACGTCACGGTGGGTTCTGCTTCGACGCTTGCCATGGCCAAAGGCACCACTGCACGAGGGCTGCGTTCCGGGCGTTGTGGGCGTTGTGGGCGTTCCGGACGATCGTCTCGTTCTTCCTTGTCTTCGCGATCATCGAGACCTTTGGATTGGGCACCGGAAACGGTCAATTTGCGGCCCATAAACGGCTGATCGTGGAGCACTTCCACAGCGCGTTTAGCTTCGTCGATGTGGAGCATTTCCACAAAGCCGTAACCTTTCGAGCGGTGGGTGCTGCGATTGTAAACGATCTCCACGTTGCGCACCCCGCCGATCCCTTTGAAGAGATCCTGCAAGTCGCTTTCCGACACATCATAGGACAAGTTGCCAACATAAACCCGTGCAGATTCCACGCTGGACCTGTCACCACCCCGGACGCGCTCGCCATTGCGGGCACTGCCACGGTCGGGGTTGCGGTCTGGGTTGCGCTCGCGCCGTCTTTCACCGTCGCGGCGTTCGCCACCGGTGTCGGGTTCGGCATCGCCGCTGCGCAGATTGCGGGTATTGCTTTTCACCTTCGTTTCGAGCGCAGGTTTGGCGGGCTCGGGCTGACGGGTGGAACGCTGTGTTGGACGAATCGGCGCTTTATAGAGACCGAAGCTGACGAGTTGGAGCAGTTTTTGCCACCACTTGAGTTTGATCGGGGCGTACTTGCGCAGTGGCACGTTGCTCGGGTTGCCAGGGGCGTTAGGGTTGCGATTCTGCGTCTGGCCGCGGTTGTCGCGGTCACGGGAGGAATCGCGGCCTTGGCCGCGGTTATTCTGTTGGTTGTTGTTACGTCGGTTTTGGCCGCCGCGGGAGCGGCGTCGTTTGGGGTCTCCCGGATTGTGGGAGTGTTGTGTTGCATTCGACATGGTTTCGCATGGGTGTCGTGGTTTCGGGCGGCCCGGCGCGGCGGGCGAAGAGCCCGGCGGTGCTGGTATGGACCTGCGTGCTGACCAACCCTCTCCGACGACCGGCTTATTGGTGCCGGGGTGAGGTTCCGCAACGG
>JBAXCM010000497.1:0-3639 GCA_037141475.1 Verrucomicrobiota bacterium
ACGATGAGCAACGCGTCCGGGCGCTCGCGGGGGGGGACGATCCGCTGGTCAAGCTTGCCGATCAATCGCTCACGGTTGAAGTCGTGCTTCAAGACCTTGAGTGGCGGTGCGCCGGCGTGGGCGAGTTCTGCGGTGAGCGACTCGACGATCAATTCGTCGCCCACGAGCGGGGTGCGGTGGACAATCACGGCGAGCTGGCGGAGGCCGCGGGCGAGACAACGGCCGGCGGCATGACGGGCGACTGCGCGGAAATCGATGTCGATGCTGGGCAATCCGGTGTCGGCGAAGGAGGAACCGTAGATCAGCGCCGGCAGCCCAAGTTTGTGGGCCGCGAGTTGGACGGTATGTGGCATTTTGTGGAGAATCCAGACCGCCTTGGGATGAGCGGCTACGATGCGTTGCAGCGCGGCATCCGGCCGCTTGTACTCGCCAAGACGAGCCGCTTCGCGGACGTTCACCTGCACGCCGGAACGCCCCAGCAGTTCGCGCAGCACCGCCACATGTTCGAGCAACAGCGGGCTGTTGCTGAGCGACGGGGTGAGCATCACCACCCGTTTGGTGGTTGTGTCGTCGCGCCTCGCTCGCGAGCCGACCCGTACCGAGCGACCGGCACGGGTGGAGCGGCAGCCATTGAGCAAACCTTCTTTTTCGAGCATGGCCAATGCCTTGCGAAGCGTGCTGCGGCTGGCCGGGTATTCTTCGGCAAGATCGCGCTCGGACGGCAGGACGCCGGACCACTCGCCGGCGAGCAGGCGCACGCGCAGCAAGTCGAATAGTTGGCCCGCCTTGGTTTTCAGGCGGGTGGCCGATGCGTCAACGGATTGGTATATCACTGAACCAATCCTACGCATGGCCATTGCGCCTGACAATGCAAAAACACCACGGGGTCACGTTAGATGTTTGGAACCTGAGAATCAAAAAGAGACAGGATGAAGAGGGCCTTGATGTCAGGGATCCGGACGATTGAGGGTGACGGGCCGGAGCATCAGGATGAGAATGACTGCCATGACGACGGGCAGTGCCAGCCAGCCGATGCCGTGGGCAAGGTTGCCCGCCTTGTCGAGCCGGCCGGCGAGTTCGGTGGTCATGGCCCCGATGAAGACTCCGGTGAGGTTCATGAAACCAAAGGCTGCGGCACGCAGGCGCGGCGGCACAAACTGGCAGAGAATCGGCATGTTGTTGGCATCGAACAAACCCCAGCCCATGCCAAAAATCACGGCGGCGCAGAGCGCGAGGGCCGGGTTTCCGGCATAACCGAGCACGACCAGGGCTGGAATGGTCAGGGTCAGTCCGATGGCTCCGGTATAGATGCGCCCCCGGATGTTCCTGCGCGCCCAGCGGTCCGCCACGATCCCGCCGAGGATCCCGCCGATGAAACAGGATGCCGCGATGAGGATCGTGGAGAGGGGTTTGGCGACTTTGCTGGCGATTTCGGCGTTAGAAAAATCCTGCACGGCCGGCAGCATGGCACGCACCGTGTCCGGGTCCATTCGCGCAAACAGGGTGGGCAGCCAGTTTTTCAGCACCCATCCCGGCGCGCCCGGCGCGGCAAAATAGAACAGGATGATGAAAAAGGCCCCGGTCGAAAACAACGCCCACAAACACCTCCCCATGCCGCGGAGTTCATCTAACATACCTTGGGCGGGCACGTCCGTCCTGCGCTCCTTGAGAAAAACCGCGAGCACGATGCTGTAGATCACCCCGGTGACACCGAGGGCTTGGAACGTGACGCGCCATGAAATCGCATCCGCCGCCAAGGCCCCGAAACCACCCAGAGCCTGCCCGCAATAAAACCCGGTCATGTGGATGCCCACCGCCAGCGAGCGCGTATGGCCGGTGTGATAGTCGGCGATGACCGCCAATCCGGCGGGGATGTACAAGGCCTCGCTCACCCCCATCAAGGCACGCATCCAATAGAGTTGGGTATAGTCATGCGCGTAGCCCATCAGCAGGGTGACCGTCGACCACACGGCCAGGCTGCCGACAATCAGCTTCTTGCGGTTGAAGCGATCCGCCGCCAAGCCGCTAAGCGGACTCACCGCCCCGTAGATCCAGAGGAATATCCCCATCAACCTGCCGAAATTCCGGCTGTCCAGCACGGCGGAAATTTCCGCGCCGATCGAGGGTTGCAGAGTGGCTAGAACCTGGCGGTCGAGATAATTCAGCAGCGCCACCGGCCATAGCAATGCCACCACCAGCCAGGCGGCGCGCGCGGTCGTTGTGGATGAGGGCACGGTCATGGTGAAGACGTTCCGTAATAAGGTTCCAAGGTTGGAAGGCTTGAGCGTAAAGGAAGGGGATCGACCCGGCAAGCCGTGCGGATGGCACGACGCGGCAAAACCTGTCAGGAATGTGCCTCCAACCAAAGCCCTCTGTATTGGTTTTTTTAAATCCAATACAGACTGCTTGAGGCGGTGTGGACGCTCTGGCAACTTGGCCGCGACGTCCGGCACTGCCAAACCACCAAGCACCCCCTGATTCACCTATGAAAAAGCAACTTCACAGTCTGGTGGCCGCCACCCACACCCCCTTTCATCCCGACGGTTCGCTGGCCCCTGAAGTGGTGGCGTTGCAAGCCGCCCACCTGGCAAACCACGGTATGGGCATCGCCTTCATCACCGGTTCCTCCGGCGAAGCCCCTTCGCTGACCCGCGCCGAGCGCTTGGAAATGTTCCAAGCATGGGCCGAGGCGGCGCCGGTTCACCGGTTGCGCGTGGTGGCTCACGTCGGGAGCAACTGCCTCGACGATGCCAAGGCATTTGCCGCCGCCGCCGCCGACCATGGCTTCGAAGCGGTATCCACCGTGGCCCCCAGTTACTTCAAGCCGAGTTCCCTTGAAGCGCTCATCGGTTGGTGCGCCGAGATCGCCGCCGCAGCTCCACACCTGCCATTCTATTATTACGACATCCCTGCCCTCACCGGCGTGCGTTTCGACATGACCGAATTTCTAACCGAAGCGCCCGCGCGAATCCCGAACCTGGCCGGCATCAAGTCCACCAACGACGACTTGGCTACCTACGCCCGATGCCTGCAATTCGACGGCGGGCGCTTCGACATGCCATGGGGCATCGACGAGAGGCTCATCGAGGCACTCGCCGTCGGCGCGCGGGGAGCAGTTGGCTCAACCTATAACTTCGCCGCCCCGCTCTATCATGAGTTGATCGCCGCATTCCACCGCGGCGATCTCGAATCCGCCCGAGCCTTGCAGCGGCAAGCCGTCGAGTTGGTCAACTCGCTGGCGGCGATCGGATACTTCGGTGCCGCCAAGGCCCTGATGGGTTGGCTGGGAGTGCCCGTGGGACCCGCCCGGCGACCGCTCGACAATCCCACGCCCGCCCAACTCGCTGCGCTGCGCGCCCAACTCGAGGACTTCCCGTGGTTCGGGCCGTCGTGGCCGCACGCGCCAGCCGGGCACGGCAAAGAAACACCCGGGCCAACCCTCGCGACCTGCGCCTCATGACCTCGCGCGAACGCGTCACGGCCGCCCTGAATTTCGAGCGCCCCGACCGCTTGCAAGTGACCGACGCGCTGTGGGATATGGCCTGCAACAAGAGTCGTTCCCACCTATCATAAAAACCAAGCCATCCGTGAGCCATCTCAGCAAGCGCCGTTGCAAAAACATTCCCTTTACATGGTGAC
>JBAXCM010000498.1:0-3628 GCA_037141475.1 Verrucomicrobiota bacterium
GTATATTCCAGAATGAGGACCTCGCCGGGTTGCAGAGCGGCCCTCAGAGCGGCGGCCTGTTCACCGATGCAATCCGCAGCGAGCTTGACGGATTGACCGAGAAGGGTGCCGAGGTGGGCGGCAGTGGGGGCGAGCGAATACTTGGCATCGGGTCCGCCTTTGGGACGGCCCAAATGCGAGCAAAGGACCAATTTTGCCCCGCCGGCCAAGAGGTGGCGGATCGAGGGGATGGCGGCTTGGATGCGGGTATCGTCGGTGATCGCTCCGTCTTTGAGCGGGACATTGAAGTCCACACGCATGAGAACTTCTTTGGCGGATACGTCTAGGTTGCGGATGGATAGCTTGGCCATGGGGGAAGAAATACCGCCCGAGAGCGGCCGCCATGTCAAGCAATGCGTGTGAACTCCGGTGAAAAGTATCAGGATTTGCGCCGGTTTTGAGCGGGAATGCGTGCTGGATCGGGCGATGCCGTCGGATCAACTCGCAAGTCAGAGGATTTCCTGCACGAAGGGCTGCTTTTGGAAAATCGAGAATGCGTGGGGTTCTTCGCCGGTGCCGAGGAAGCGCGGCGGAATGCCGAGCTGGTCATGGATGGTCACGGCAATGCCTCCCTTGCCGGAACCATCCAACTTGGTAACGATGAGTCCGTCGAGCGGGCAGGCTCTATGAAATTCCTTGGCTTGGTTGAGGGCGTTGGCACCGGTGGTGGCATCGACGACTAGCAAGGTGAGGTGGGGCGAGGACGGGTCTTGTTTGGCGAGGGTCCGGCGGATTTTGCCAAGCTCTTCCATCAGGTTGTGGCGGGTGTGAATGCGTCCGGCGGTGTCGCAAATGAGAAAATCACTGCGGCTGGCGATGGCCTTTTGATGGGCATGATAACACACCGACGAGGGATCGGCATTCGGGTTGCCCGTGACCACCGGCAAATCGAGGCGCTCACCCCAGCGCTGAAGTTGCTCGACAGCAGCCGCTCGGAAGGTGTCCGCCGCCGCCATCACAACCGAGCATCCACGTTGCTTCAACCACAGCCCGAGCTTGGCCGAGGAGGTCGTCTTGCCCGTACCATTGACGCCTACGACCAGGATCACGTATGGCAAACCATCGGCGCGTGGCTGCGGCGGCGGCGTATCAGACGGCAAGCGATCCAGCAAGTGGCGGCGGGTGGTTTCCACCACGTCGTCAGCGGAAATCTTCCGGCCTAGGTCGCGCAATTCGGCGATGATGCGGGTGGTGAGTTGGATGCCAAGATCGGAGGCGATGAGGTCGGCCTCGATTTCATCCCAATCGATTTCGGCGCGATTGGTGATTTTATTAAACAGGGATTTAAAGAAGCCAGCCATGGGAGGGGGGAAGAGTTATAGGTTATGGGAAGAAGACGCAAGCCCGGAACCCGGGGCGGGTATGAAGGGGCCTGTAACTTAAACTTTAGCGAGGTGGAGCCTCAAACCGGGCGAGAGGTGAGTTGGAGATGCCTTGTCGCGTGTCTGTGACCGCCGATGCGCTTGAGGCGCCTTGTGGCGGCGTGTCTGTGACCCGCCGATGTGCCTGAGGTGACCCCTGTCGAGGCGGCGGGTCATTGGCGATTCAGGGTCATCGGCGGTCATAGACACGCCGCTACAAGGGCGACAAATATTCTTGCGCAGCTCCTGAGCTTGTCGGCAATTTCAGGGAATTGACTTTGCTTGCGTCTTCAAGTCTTGCGTCTTCTCCGCGAGGCGGCCGATGGCTGCGGAGGAATGCGCGGCGGATAGACTGATGCGGAGCCGGGCCGTGCCGCGCGGCACGGTGGGAGAACGGATCGCCGCAACCAATAATCCATGGCCCTCAAGGGCTGCCGCGGCACTGAGGGCGGCTTCGCCGCTACCTAACCCGATCGGCAGAATCGGCGTGGAGTGGTTTGCCAGCAGGCCGCTGGATTGCTGGAAGGCAGCGATGTGGCTGCGAAGGGTGGCGCGGCGCTCGTGCCCCTCACGGGAGCCAATGAGTTGCAGCGACGCGAGAGCGGCATGGGCAATGGCTGGCGGCGGCGCTGTGGAAAAGATGAATGAGCGGGCTCGATTGACAAGCAAGTCGATCCACTCGCGTGAGGCGGCAAGATAACCGCCGGAAAGACCGACCGCCTTGCTGAGGGTACCCATTTGGAATGTGACACGAGTTTGCAGCCCGAGGGCATCGGCCAATCCCATGCCATGATCACCGAGCACACCGATGGCGTGGGCCTCATCCAACCACAGCAGGGCGTCGTGAGCCTCAGTGAGATCGACGATTTCGCGCAGCGGGCAAAGGTCGCCATCCATGCTGAAGACCGACTCGGTGACGACTAGAATGCGGGCGGCGGCGGACTTGGCGCGGATCGAGCGGAGCAGGCGGGCGAGTTTTTCCAGATCGTTGTGGGGAAAGACGCGGAGGGTTGCCCCGGATAGCCTGGCAGCATCGACGAGACAGGCGTGGCACAGTTTGTCGAGGACGATGAAATCGGCTTTGCCGACTATCGCCGGGATCGCGCCGAGGGCCGTGGCAAAGCCGGACGAAAACGTCAGGGCCGCCTCAGTTTGCTTGGCGGCAGCGAGTGCCTCTTCCAGCGCTTGATGCGGCGGCAAACTGCCGCATACGAGCCGGGAAGCCGTGGAACCGGCCCCGAATCGCTGAACGCCCTCGATGCAAGCGGCTTCGATGGCCGGATGACGGGCGAGGCCGAGGTAGTCGTTGGAAGCGAAATTGACGAGGTGGCGTCCATCGCGGGCCACCTCGGTACCGGCCGAAGAGTCAAGCGGACGGAGGGAGCGCAGGAGTCCGCTGGCGGCGAGTTGGCGCAGAACTTCAGCAGGTGGGGTCAAGACAGTGACGCAGTTGGGGCTGGCAAGAAAATCAATTGGCTGGGGCGGCGGGGCGTTCGAGGGCCCAGCGGAGGAGTTTTTCGGAGTCCTTCCAAATATTGGCGGTGTTGTCCTTGAGGATGACGGTGATGGCAGAGCGGCCATTGAGCGAACCGGAAGCCACGAGGCAACGCCCGGCCTGGTTGGTGGTGCCGGTTTTCATGCCGTCGCAGTAGGGCAGGGATTTGAGCAGGTGATTGGTATTTTCAATTTCACGGGTGCGGCCGTTGTTGAACTGAAACGTGAACGCCTTGGTTGCCGCGTACGAACGAAACAACGGGCTGCGGTAAGCGGCACGGGCAGCGATAGCCATGTCGCGGGCGCTCGAATGCTGGCCAGGCATGGGCAAACCGTTGGGATTGATGAAGTTGGAATTGCGCATGCCGAGGGAGGCCGCCTTGCTATTCATCAGGGCGGCAAACCCCTCCTGACTGCCGCCGACGTCGCGGGCCAGAGCCCGGGCCACATCGTTGGCACTCTTGACAACCAGCACTTTGAGCAATTCGCGGCGGCTGTAGTGGTCGCCAGGCTTGAGGTCGAGCTTGGTGGGCTCGCAAGCCCCATCCGTGGCCTCAATGGTGACGGTTGAATCGATATTGCCGGCATCCAGAATGCACAGGGCAGTAATGATTTTCTGGGTGCTGGCGACCGGCCGGGGCACATCAGCATTTTTGGCGTAAAGAACCCTTCCGCTCTGGGCGTCGATCACGATCGCGCTTTCGCCGGCGATGGGCGGAGGCGGAGTGGACGGC
>JBAXCM010000499.1:0-3613 GCA_037141475.1 Verrucomicrobiota bacterium
CTGAGCCGCCAAAAGTGCCAAACCATTTTCCGCCGAGGTCAGGAAGTGTGAGGCTATCATAGGATGGGCCGTTGGCACGGAAATCCAAACCTGGAAAAATGTGCCAAATCATTTCCCCCCGGGATCAGGAACTGTGATCATTGTCTGAGAGCCCAAGTGGCCGATGACCGCAAGACCACGCCAAGGTCAGGGTTGGCAATCCGTCTTAACCTTGGCCCTGCGGGGCGACGACGACAACGTGATCGACCCCATGTTTGGAGAACTCGTCCCAGTAACGCTTTTCCCAAGCGGCCGTGCGCGTCCGGCGCTCTTCCTCGGTGAGCTTTTCCCAAGCCTGCATGCCGATGGCGCGGACCAAATCGCGGTCGGCGAGCCTCACCGCCAATTCCTCCCAAAAACTCTCGTTGCGGAACTCATCGTAACATTCGTGATAAAACAAGCCCTCTTCCACCTCAGGCTTGACCCGGAACCGCTGGTTTTCCTCATCAAATTCAATCCAACCGGCGAGCCCGGCATGCCCGGCACGCTCAAGGATTTTACTCTCCAAAGCTTCGTACGTCGCCACCTGCACATCGGCCGAGTCCTTCTGGTTCCAGGAGGCCACATTCGCGGCAAGGCTGACCATTTCAACCAGCGTGGCGAGTTCTTGATCCGATAAACGTAAATGCATGCGTGAGAGCAACCAACCACTTTGTGAGCCTCTCCGCAAGTCTGCAACACTCGGGGCTTGATTTCCACCAAGCACCCGCCATTCTCAGCTCTTCCCGCACGAGTAGCTCAGCGGTAGAGCAACCGGTTTACACCCGGTCGGTCGGGGGTTCGATCCCCTCCTCGTGCACCAGCCATCCCGGCTGGAGAAAATTCCGCGTTTTTTGCGGCTTCGGGCTTGGCTTGGGGGAGGGGATTTGCGATGACTGCTGCATGCGTGCCTTGTTTCTCGTTCTATGTCTCGGAGGTTTCAGTGTTAGATTGGCAGCCGATCCATTGTCGCAGGCAGACCGTAAGACACTGCTGGAGAATTTGGAGAAACTTCGTGAGACGGTCACCGGGCGGGTGGATGCCCGGTTTCGCGCTGCCATTACCGCCTACCGCGCTGCCATGGGCGATGAAAAAACCGTGATGGAATTCTATTTGAAGTGTGAGAAAAAGGTCAATTTTGAGGACAAGCATCGCAAGGCATCGGAGTTCAATGATTGGAAGAAGCGGCAAGAGGAGCATCTGAACGACCCGACGACGCGCCGCGCACTGATGCACCAACTGCGCTGGTTGGTGCTCACGTTGCAGGCGGCCTCAGACAAGGCGGATCTGAACAAGTTGGCCCCCGAAGCCCAACAAATCGTTGATGATTTGTTCGGTGACGTGCCCACTCTCACCAGCCAACAGGAGATTTTGGGGCAGAATGCGACCAGTTCCGTGTTTGCCCGCGCCTATGACATTGCGGGGGTCAAACTGGAAAAATGGCCGTTTTCGCCGATCAATTTGGCGCAAATTTACGATACGGTATTGCTGCCGAAGTGTCGGGCGAGTGGTGATATTCTAGCGCTGCGGGCGGGTTGGCTCAAGCGTCTGCGCCAGGAAGGAGTGTTCTTTGAGAACGTCCATACCAAGGGCAAATTCAACGGCAAGGCGCTCGTGCCGGATGTGGCTCAGGAGAAATTTGTGACTGAGACGCTGCCTGACCTGCAATGGCAGATGGAAACCGACTTGTTCCGCTGCGGTGACCAGCGCGGAGCGGCGACGCGCATGATCGCCCATATTGAGAAGCACCTCGTGCATCGTCATGCCAAGGAGTGGAGCGATGAATTGAAAGTGCTGCTCAGCCCAACCCAATTTGTGACACCTACTGTGACGACCCCTGGCACGGTGGTTCCTGCCTCCGCCAATGACTTGCCAAAAGACCCCTACTCCAACCCATGAGGCCTAACGCGGAGTGGCGCCCATGAGTCTGCAAGTTGTAGTCAACTTCAAGGTGATCGATGAGACCGACGATTGGATCGTGGTGGACAAGCCCGCGCCGCTAATCGTTCATCCGGCAAACCGTCGGCCGGAGCCAACCTTGCTAGGTGGAATCCAGTTGCTGCTGGCTTATGAGATGGCGAACGGGGCTACCCCCGGGGTTGTGACACGGCTGGACCGTGAGACGAGCGGGTTGGTGCTGGTGGCGAAGCACGCGGCGGCGGCGCGCCTGCTCGGGGGTGTTTTCATGCGTCGGGAAGCCCGCAAGGAATATCTGGCGGTGGTGATAGGCTGGCCGGAGGCCCAAGCATGGGTGTGTGATGCTCCGATTCTGAGGGCGGGCGACGTCGGAGATTCGGCGATCTGGGTGCGCCAGAGGGTGCATCCAATGGGTAAAGGCTGCCGAACGCGGTTTGAGGTGATCGAACGATTCGAACGCATGGATGGGCGCTTCAGCTTGTTGCGGTGCTTTCCGGAAACCGGTCGCATGCATCAAATCCGCGTGCATTTGGCACATGGCGGCCATCCCGTCGCGGGTGATAAATTGTACTCCGCCAGCGGATCGGAATACCTCGAATGGATGGCTGCTGGCTGGACGCCGGACCTCGCGCGGCGCTTGCTGCTGCCCCGCCACGCATTGCATGCGGCGGTGTTGGCAGTGCCATGGGCTGGCCGCATCGTCGAGTGGCGGGCTGATCTGGCGAAGGACCTGCGCGACTTTGTGGCGGGAAAAGACGTGGTGGACGATGCCGATGTTGTGATCTGGCGGCGGCATGACTATGCTGACACATGATTTTGCTGAATGACTTGGTCGCGTTTCTGGATGAGCACTTGGCCATTGCTACCATTCCGGACTATCCGGGTGCCCTCAACGGCTTGCAACTCGCCAACGAAGGGAAGGTCGGGCGGGTCATAGCCGCTGTGGACGCCTCACTGGGGGTGGTGGAAGCGGCGGCGGCGGGCGGACCTGGCCTGTTGCTGGTGCATCACGGGATGTTCTGGCAAGGCGCTCAACCACTGCGAGGCGCCTTTTATCGAAAAATCAAAATTGCGATGGACGCAGGACTGGCGATCTATTCCGCCCACTTGCCGCTCGATGTGCACCCGCAATGGGGGAACAACCACGGTTTGGCGCAGGCGATTGGGATGCGAGAAGTGACGCCGTTCTTGGATTGGAAAGGCATGGCCGTCGGGCTGCGCGGCGCTTGGGATGGCACGCCGGATGAGCTCGCGCAGCGGCTGATGCAAGCTGTTCGCGGGCCGGTGCACGTGTGTGCCGGAGGGCCGGCGAAAATCACCTCGGTGGGCCTGGTCACGGGTGGTGCTGGCAGCGAAGTGGCGCGGGTGGCGGCGGCGGGGGTTGATGCGTTTGTTACCGGGGAAGGTCCCCATTGGAGTTTTCCGTTAGCGGAGGAATTGGGGATCAATGTGTTCTTGGCGGGGCACTATGCGACCGAGACCTTCGGCGTCAAGGCCCTCGCCGAAGCCCTCTCGCAGCACTTCGACTTGCCGTCGTCCTTCATCGATCGCCCGACCGGCCTCTGAACCAATGCAAGGCGCGGGTTGACAAATCCGGCGAGTCCCTGCACGCTCGTCGCTATAGCCCCCCATTCATGATTTTTAAAAGTCTCTGTCGTCACGCCGAAATCGGCGCAAA
>JBAXCM010000500.1:0-3595 GCA_037141475.1 Verrucomicrobiota bacterium
GTGTTGAGGTTGTTGAGGACCCAGGACATTTGGCGGGAGTCGTCCATGACGATCACGCCGCCGGAGCCGGCCATCGAGCCGCAGGCGGCGACGGTGTCGAAGTCGAGCGGAATGTCCCAGAACGCGAGCTGGCGGCTGCTGCCGTCGGGATTTTTGAGGGTGTAGGATTCTTCGCAGCGGAGGATTTTGGCGGACGAGCCGCCGGGGATGACTGCCTTGAACTCGCGGCCGTCCTTGGGTCCGCCGCAGAGGTCGTATAACAATTCGCGCATCGTCAGCTTGCCGACTTCAATCTCGAAGTAGCCGGGATTTCTAACATCCCCGGAGACGCCGAGGATGCGCGTGCCGGTGTTGCGCGGCACGCCGAGCTTGGCGTATTCGTCGCCGCCCATGCGGATGATATGTTTGACGTGGCACAGCGACTCGACGTTGTTGACGATGGTCGGGCACATGTAGAGGCCGAGGGCGGCGGGAAAATACGGCGGCTTGATGCGGGGGTACGGGCGTTTGCCTTCGAGCGACTCGATGAGGCCGGTTTCCTCGCCGCAGATGTAGGCACCAGCGCCGCGGTGGACGTAGATTTCGACATCGAAGCCGGAGCCGAGGACATTTTTGCCGAGGAAATTGCGGGCACGGGCCTCTTCGATAGCGCGTTCAAGGATGATGGCGGCTTGGGGGAATTCCTCGCGGATGTAGATGTAGGCGATGTGCGCGCCGACGGCGAAGGCCGAGATGACCATGCCTTCCAACAATTGATGAGGATCTTGGTGGACGATGTAGCGGTCTTTGAAGGTGCCGGGCTCCGACTCGTCGCAGTTGCAAATCAGATAGACGGGCTTGGTGTTGTTGGGCGGGATGAACGTCCACTTCATGCCGGTGGGGAAACCGGCACCGCCGCGCCCCCGCAGCCCGGATTTTTTCACTTCATCGGTGATGTCCTTGGGTGCCATGGCAATGGCCTTGCGCAACTCCAGATAGCCGCCGTCGCCCAAGTAACAGTCGATGGACGGGTCCCAGCCTTCGCGGTCCACGTTTTTGAAGATGAGCCGGAATTCGCGCGGGTGCGGAGGTTTGGTGTAGGTGATCATGCAGGGGGGTGCTCCGCCGCGAGAATGGCAGCGAATCGCCTCCGGCAAAACCCAAATTTTGCACAAAAATTCCCGAGCTGCTCGTTTTTCGCCGGAGACCCCTCAAAAATTGCGGTGGATGCGTTGAATTTTCCCGGGGGCGGCGGGTGTCGGTGCAGGTTTCTTAGGAAATCTCCAAGGAATTGGCTCGCGGTGGGTCTCCTTGTTCGACAGCATGCACGCAATCCCGTTCATTCATGGATCCCCAAACCGCCAGCCCCCAACTTCTGGTTGATTCTGTAGGCAGCTTGCTGCTGCCCCAGGAACTGCCGCCAGAGGAGGATCGCTCCCTCCGCCAAGTGTTCGAGGCGGACGAGTCCGCTCTGTTGCGCTATGCCTTCGGCTTGGTCGGCCAGCGAGAAACGGCCGAGGACTTGGTCCAGGAGGCATTTGTCCGCTTGCATGCCCACTGGGACGAGGTTGCCAATCCCCGAGCTTGGCTGTTTCGAACCATCCGCAACCTCGCTCTCAACCACCTCCGCGACCACCAGCGGGAATGCCCGCTGGACTCCACTCAGGAATGGGCCAGCAACACGCCCGACCCCGAACAAGCGCTCGGTCGCCTCGAAGCCCTCGGCACCCTCCAACTCCTCATCGCCGAATTGCCCAGCGCCGACCGCCACCTCATCCGCCTCAAGTACCATCAAAAACTTAAATACGATCAAATCAGTGAACGCACCGGCCTGAGCGTCGGCAACGTCGGCTACAAACTCCACCACCTCCTCAAAAATCTAGCAGATTCCCTCCGTCACCTCGGCATCGAAAGCGCGGAAGGATAGAAAAGACGCAAGACTTCAAGACACAAGATAAAGACAACGATGACTTATCAGTTATTAGTTCAAAACCCAGTGTCCGACCTCAAATGTGCTACGGGGACGGGCACGTATGCTCATCGGCGCTCACAGAGCGGCGCCGCAATGGGTCTCAGTTGCGTCTCTTTCCCGATAATTCATAACCTATAACTTTTATTTTCATGTCCCAAAAACCTCCATTCGCTACCATTGGCGACGAGCCGATCGAGGCTCGGATTGTGGCCTGGGTGCTCGGGGATGCGTCCGCCTTCGAGGCGGCTGAACTTGAGCGCCTGTGCGACGAGCGCCCCGAACTGCTGGTGTTCCGCCGCCGCATGCGTGCCCTCCACGGCTTGCTCAGCGAGGCTGAGACAGCCGAGCCGGATCATTCTATCAAACTTTCGCCCGAAAAGCGCCGGGTCCTCGATGAAATCTTCGGCGTGGAAGAACTGCCGAACGTGCTGGATCATCCCCGCGCCGCACGCAGCCGCCGCTACCTTTGGCGCAAGGGCCTGCTGGCCATTGCCGCTTGTTTGGTTCTGGTCGCCGGGTTGGCTGCGCTGTTCTCGTCTGGGTCCATCTCTGTCTTGTCCGCGCACAAAAATGCCGCCATCGCTAAGAATGAGAGCAAGGCGGCCATCTCCAGGAATTCGGAGGTGATGCTGGAGGAGCTCAAGAAGGCTATCCGAAAACAAGAGGACACCGTCGAGGAGCGCCGCAAAGTGCTCGCCAATATTGTCAGATCCAAGGGCATCACCTATTCCACGGGCATCACCAATTTCGGGCCGGATTCCTATCAACGGGCGGGTGACATGGATGGAGACGGCGGTGCCAAGAACTCGATGGACACCTTTAATCAGTTAGAAGCTGAAAAGGCGCAATTGGAGGGTATCATCATGGGTTTGCTGAAATACGATGGTGACCAGCTCATGACCTATGCCTCGGGCTTGGCCCTTCCCGACAATACGGTCCAGTCGCTCTATCCAAAATACCTGGCTGAGAAAACCAAGGTGGAGCAATTAAAGATAGAGGGCTTGGCCGACCAGCATCCAACGCTGCAAGCCCATCAGAATAGCGCCGATTTATTGAAAAAGCAGCTCGATGAAGGCGTTGTCTCGCTGCGTGACACGTTGCAAGCCAAGCTCGAACTCGCCGATGCCCGCTTCAAACGGGCGCAGCTCAGCAAGAACGAGAAACGCGGTGATGCGATCAAGCGGGGGCTGGACGCCCAGGAGTATGTGGATGCCAAGCGGGAGTTTGAGTCGGAGCAGGAGATGCTCCAGCAGATGAAGCTGAAATTGATCGGGGAAGAGATTGCCAGTAAAATGCCGGACGATGACAAGTCCCGGATGATGGTGTTCCGAGGGATGGATGGTTCGGAGTCCCTCGCGAGTCGTGCTCCGGCCGCTGGTCCCAAGGCGAGTGACAATCAAGTGCCGCTTGAGACCGCATCTACTGCCACGAAGCGAGTTGAGGCCACGGCGGCTAGTGACAATCTCGTGCCGCTCAAGACCGATTTGCCCCCCGAGCTTATCGAGGGCACCCCTTCGCCGATCGTCCTGAATCGCGCCACACCAGCACGCGCCTCAAAGCCTGCCTCAGAGTCCGCCACAAAGCCCGGCGAGACGAACCTCGCCCAGCGCAGTGCCGGCAAGTCTGCCGGAGAGTCCCTTGGCT
>JBAXCM010000501.1:0-3586 GCA_037141475.1 Verrucomicrobiota bacterium
GCACAAGGAATGAGGCGCAAGCCGTCCGGGTGGCCGGTTTTTGGTGGCTGGCGGATGTGTCGTGGTGTGTGAGGGGATGGCAAGAGGAGTGGAAATTGAGGGGAGGGCAAGCATTGGCTTGCCAGGGAGGCGGGTGCTGTCTAGCGTATCGCCGCCGTGCCGACACCAGCCCTATTAGCCCTTGAAGACGGACGTTGTTTTACAGGAACAGCCTTCGGAGCGAGTGGATCCACCACCGGTGAAATCTGCTTCAATACCTCCATGACCGGATATCAGGAGGTCATCACTGATCCCTCGTATCGCGGCCAAATCGTCGCCATGACCTACCCGCAGATCGGCAATTACGGGGTCAATCCCGAGGACGCCGAATCCGCCGCCGCGCACATCCGGGCGTTCGTTATCGGCGAATTGTGCCAAGTTCCTTCTAATTGGCGCTCCAGCCAATCGCTGGCCGATTACCTGGCCGCTCAGCAGGTTTTGGGTATTGAAGGCATTGACACCCGGGCGCTGACCAAGCACCTGCGCTCACTGGGGGCGATGCGGGCTTGTGTGACCACGGAATTGGACCGCGAGGCGGCAATTGCCGCAGCGCAAGCGTCGCCGTCGATGGCGGGGATGGACTACGTGAAGGAGGTTTCCACGCCGCTAGGATACCACTGGGAGGAGGAAAGCCGGCGCTGGCGCCTGCCCAACGCATCCACCGGGGAAACCACCAACTACAGCGAGTTGCCGCTGTTGCGCCACCGCATTGTGGCGTATGATTTCGGCCTAAAGTTCAACATTTTGCGCCGTCTGCGGCAGGCGGGATTTGCGGTGGAGGTGGTCAATTTTCGGGCCACGGCCGCCGAGATTTTGGCAAAATCTCCTGATGGGGTGTTTCTATCCAATGGTCCCGGCGATCCGGCTGCGCTCGGCTACATCCATCATGAAGTGCGCCAATTGCTCGGCAAAGTACCCATTTTTGGCATCTGCCTGGGCAATCAGATCCTCGCCCACGCATTCGGCGGTTCGACGTTCAAGCTCAAGTTCGGCCACCGCGGCGGCAACCAACCGGTCAAGGACCTGCGCAGCGGAAAAGTCGCCATCACTGCCCAAAACCACGGCTTTGCCGTCGATCCCGACTCGCTGCCACCGGAAATAGAGGTCACCCACGTGAATTTGAACGATGGCACAGTCGAGGGCATGCGTCACCGGGACCTGCCGGTCTTCAGCGTCCAGTACCACCCCGAGGCCGCGCCCGGTCCGCATGACGCATCGTACTTTTTCCAAGAATTCGCCGAGTTGATCGATCTCAGTAAGCAATAGGCACAGATGAGACACAAGGCTGCGAGACACAAGACGCAAGAGAAGATGGCCGGCGCCATGAGTTGCTCTTTTTCACGTCTGGTGCCTCCTTCCCCGTTTAGAGTTTAAGATTCACTATTTAGCACCAGAATTTCACTTCATGAACACCATCATCGCAGGGCTCCAGTGGGGAGACGAAGGTAAAGGCAAAATCGTCGATTATTTAACAGAATCGGCGGACCTTGTCATCCGCAGCCAAGGCGGCAACAACGCCGGCCACACGGTCATCACTAACGGTGCCAAGTACATCCTCCACCTGTTGCCCTCCGGCATTTTGTGGGACAACAAGGTGAATGTGATAGGCAACGGGGTGGTCATCGACCCAGTCGGTCTGGTTGAGGAGATCCGGCGGGTCGAATCGCAGGGGGTGGCCATCACCCCGGAAAAATTGCTCATCTCCGACCGTGCCCACATCGTGCTGCCTATCCACAAGGAACTCGACGCCGCCCGAGAAGCGGCGCTGGGGTCGCACAAAATCGGCACCACCAAGCGCGGTATCGGCCCCACCTACGCCGATAAAATCAACCGCTGTGGCCTGCGGGTGGCCGATTTTAACGATCACGCGTTTGTCACCGATCGAATCACCATGCGGGTGGCCGAGGCGAATGAAATCCTCGTTCGCTACGAGCTGCCAACGTACGAGGCGGCGGCGGTGTGCGCTGAGGTGTTGAGCGCATTCGAGCGCCTCCGGCCCCACGTGACCAACACCATTCCCGTGCTCCATACTGCATGGAAAGCCGGGCAATCACTGCTGTTCGAGGGTGCTCAGGGCACGTTGCTCGATGTGGATTTTGGCACCTATCCGTTTGTCACGTCTTCTAACACCACTGCCGGCGGTGCCTGCACGGGCTCCGGTTTGCCGCCCATGGCTATCCAGCGCGTCATCGGCGTCTGCAAAGCCTACACCACCCGTGTCGGGTCCGGCCCGTTTCCGACCGCCGATGAGGGACTCTCCGACTACCTCCACGGCCTCGGTCGCGAATTTGGTGCCACTACCGGCCGCCCTCGGGGTTGCGGCTGGCTCGACACCGTGCTGCTGCGCTTCGCCTGCATGGTCAACGGGGTCACAGGCCTGGCCGTCACCAACCTAGACGGCCTCGATGCCTACCAGACGCTGCAAATTTGCACCGCATACGAGATAGACGGCCACCTTCACCCGCTGCCCCCCGCCGAGCGGGATGCCTGGGACCGTGCTGTGCCGGTCTATGAATCGCTGCCCGGCTGGAATTGCGACACCACCGGTTGCACCCGCTTCGCCGACCTGCCCGTCCAAGCTCAAGCTTATCTCGCCCGTCTCGCCGAACTCTGCGATGCTCCCATCGCCTTCGTCGGCGTCGGCCCGGATCGCGCCCAAACACTCGCCGTCTAACGAGCTGGTGCCGGACATCGATTTTCTAACTGCTCCCAGCTAAAAACCAAGCCCCGTGTCAGAATTTCCAACCATTCCGCGTCACATCGCCGTCATCATGGATGGCAACGGGCGTTGGGCCAAGGAGCGTGGCTTGCCGCGCCGCGAAGGCCACCGCGCCGGTGCCGAGTCGGTGCGCGAAATCATGGAGGCCTGCAAGGAACTGGGTGTCGGATACCTAACGCTCTTTGCGTTTTCGTCGGAAAATTGGAGTCGTCCGGCGGCCGAGGTGCATGCCCTGATGGCATTGCTTGAGCGTTTTTTGCGTGAGAAGGCCAAGGATCTGGACCGGCAAGACGTCCGTTTGTTGGCTATTGGGCAACTTGACCGCTTGCCAACCAAGACGCGAAATCTGTTGGATTCGATCATCGCCCGAACGGCCTCTCATAGTTCCATGACGATGGTGCTGGCCCTTTCGTACGGGGCTCGGGAGGAAATTGTGGCCGCCGCCCGCTCGCTGGCCACCGATACTGCAGCCGGCCGTTTGTTGCCCGAGGCAATCGATGCCGAGCTGTTTTCCTCGCGGTTGCAAACCACTGGCATCCCGGATCCAGATCTACTCATCCGGACGTCCGGCGAAATGCGCATCTCCAATTTCCTCCTCTGGCAAATCAGCTACGCCGAAATTGTCATCGTCAAAAAAAATTGGCCGGATTTCCGTGAAGGCGATCTCTTTGAAGCGGTTGAGGAATATCAGCGCCGCCATCGTCGTTTCGGAGCCCTGTGACGTCCCTATCGCTGAGAGAAGCCACGACCCCCCCCCTCAGGAGCAGGGACAAGCCGATCAAGGACTGCGGGCGGATTAGCGAGCGACCCTGCTGATGCGCAGTTCGT
>JBAXCM010000502.1:0-3582 GCA_037141475.1 Verrucomicrobiota bacterium
TCATTGGATAGTTCATTGGGGGGTGGTGATCAGGGGGAATAAATGTTGAATTTTGAATTTGGGGTTGGGGGATTTAGTTGCTAGAATCTTTGATTTCCTTCGTTCTGGAGTTCTTGAAAGTCAAAGTTGTTGTCGTTAGGTCAAGTTTTCTTGTCTTATGTCATTCAGTCTTGCGTTTAAGGCGAAGCCTCGCTCGATTCAGAATCCATCGTTCAAGATTGCCTAAGGGGGTGGGACCCTTCGGCAAGCGGGAAATAGCAAACCGCGTGCCAATTTCCGGCTTTCCCACGTGTGAGTGCCATAAACTTTGGGATTTGAGCAGTTGCGGTGGAATTGGGGAGGGTCGAAATCGATTTCTCGGGGAAATTGGTCTGGACAAATTCCTAGGATTGGTGAACTTTCACGGCCGAGAAATCATGAAGATTTCGTGATGGAAGTGGCAGAAGCCAGTTTCCGTGGTTTTCATTCATGGTCCGGCAGTTGGCTTGGGCCGACACGCTGGCAGAAATTTAACCGACCATTGACGATGTGCTCCCCATTTTACCCTATTTTTGCCACGCTAGCAGCGGTGACCGCGATGGCGGCTGCGGCCCCCCCTGCGGAGGTTGACTACGAACTGCACACGAAATATTCGAACGAATATTTGTTTCGCGGGCTGAATCTCGGCAAGGATCTCGTCGAGGTTGGAGCGGATGTCACGGCTGATGTGCGCGGTGTGGGCTTGAGTGCCGGGGTTTGGTATGGGTCGTTTCAAGACAATGCGGTGCCTGGGTTGGGAAGCCCCCACCAGAACGCGATTGAATTGGACCTTTACGGACAGATATCCAAGAACTTTGGCTTTTGCACCGGATCGCTTGGCTACATTTATCGCTATTTCGAAGCCAATGACAACAACACGCTCAACAGCCAGGAAGTGGTTCTCGGGCTGTCTCACCAGTTTTGGGGAATTGACACCTCGCTGACGTATTATTGGGGAGTCGAAAAAGACAACGATGGTTACTCTGAATTTGCCCTAGGCAAGAGCTTTGAATTGAGCCACAGCGTTGTGCTGAACTGCGGTCTGGCCCTTGGCTATCTGGCCGAGAAAGGGCAATTGAGTGCCCTGACGAGCAAGTTGTCACTGGATTGGGGAGTCACGCACACTGCGACGATCTCACCGTTTGTGAAGTGGTCTGTAGCTCTGAGCGATGACAACGACACTGCTTACTTCGGGTCCAAAAATCAGATCGTCGGAGGGATGATGCTCTCGGTGGCGTTCTGAGCTCTGGGGGCACAAGCAAAGCCGCCATGGCAACGCAATCACTTTACGAACGGGTCGGCGGGCAAGCCGGAGTCGAGCAACTCATCGGTAGTTTCTATCAACGCGTTCTGGCCGATGCGCAGCTCAGCCCGTTTTTTGCGCACATTCCGATGGAGAAACTGCGCTACATGCAGGTGGAGTTTTTCACTTCGGCGCTGGGCGGGCCGCTTCAGTACTCGGGCCGCCCGCTGGCCCATGTTCATCATGGCCAAGGCATTACGAAAGCTCATTTGCGCCGCTTCACGGAACACCTCCTCGCCTCCCTCCAAACGCTCGCCCTGAGCCAGTCGGACATTCAGAGTATCTACACCCGCATCGCTCTGGAAGCCGATGACGTCGCCGATGATGCCGATGGCCTCGGCAGCGGTTGCGAGGCCGGTTGATGCCTCAGGCTGGCTCCGGTTTCAATTGGAGCATCGGTCGTTGGTTGCGGTGGATCCAGACGCTCTGGACCAGTCCTAGCAAGAACATGCAGATCACCACGAAGGTGCCGGAGTAGCTGACCAACGGCAAGGGGATGCCGGTGATGGGCAGCAGCAGCACACACATGCCGATGCTCTCAAAAACATGGGCAAAAAGCAGTGCAATGACTAACGAAACGACCAGTCGTCCACACAGGTCGCGGCTATAGAAGGCCACAAAAAGGCACTGGAGCAGCAACATGGCGTAGGCGGTGAGCAGCAACAAGCTGCCGCGAAAACCCAACTCCTCTCCGATCACCACGAAGATGTAGTCGTTGTGCGCCGTGTATTTTGATGGATAACCCTTGGCAAACAACGAGTTGCGCTCGGCCGGGGCACCCCAGCCCACGCCCTTCCAGCCGGCCTTGCCCACCGCCATGGTCGCATAATGGGCGGAATACCCTTGATCGGTCACATCGACTTCCCGTCCCTGCACCATGCGCAGCCATAGGTCGATGCGCCCAGGGCCACGCTTGGACACCATCGGCAATACCACAAAATAGAGCACCGGCAGCAGCATCACCCCGATCAGGCCCAGCAAGGACAGGTACCGATACGGCACGCCGCCCACCAACATCGCCACCAGAGAGGCGGGAATCCACACCAGCGCCGAGCCCATGTCCCCCATTTTCATCACCACCAGAAACGGAACCCCAGCCAGCGCCCCAATGATGGCAATTCGGGCAATCGGCGAGCCGAGCCACGGGTGGATCTTGGGCAAATCCTGCAGCAACCAGGAAATGAGCAAAATACCCGAGGTAATACCAAGCGACGCCGGTTGAAACGACAGCCCGAGAATTGTCAGGCGCACCGGTTGGACTGCGTCGGGCTGGGTCATGCCCACAAACATCAGCACAAGACTCATCACATAAAACGGAATTCCCAGCCAACGAATCCACCGGTAATCCACCAGCGCCGCCCCGAAAAATGCCACGCTGCCCACCAAAATCCAGTTCTTCTGGCTCCACGCATAGTACACGCCTGCCGTGCCAAATTGGCTCTTCAGGTCGGGGTTGAGGGGTAAATGCCTCGCCGCACTCTCGATCATGAACACGCCAAAGATGAGAAGCCCATACATTACAAGTATCAGCACCCAGTTCATCCCAAGAATTTTCCGCAAAAACGGTGTCATGTGGCTTAGCGCAGCCACCATACCCAGCCCACCACCAATGGCAAGGCACTCGTGTATTTTCTCATCGTTGCCACTTCTTCGCACCCAACTTAGCCAGCTGCGTGCTGCCGGACGCCGCAGCAAGTGCGAACGCATATAGATAGGAGCGATCACCAGGGTTGCCCAACTGCCACGTTACGAAACTCGGACTCTTCGGCCTGCTAGAGGCCCGAGAAAATGAAATCTACAGTCTCCGTCATGGAGCAAACCACTGACCTGAGAGCCAGATGCGGGAGGTCCGCACGTCCGGCTCGGAGGGGGGCGCGGGGCGAAAGCCCCGTTCCTACCTCTATCGTCCTGCCTCGAGAACGCCTTCCTCAGAAATTTTCTAGGAATCTCCCGCTTCTTGTGTCTTTATAGGGTGCGGCACCTGTCCGTTCGTGCTCCCGCTTGTCGATTCTGGCCTGCGGCTCTCAGCTCTCATTGTTATCAACCAATCCGCCTATCATGAAATCCCGTCCGTCGATTCTTTCCTGGCTCGCTGCCTTCGTCTTGGCTGCTGGCATTTTCGGGCCGCCCGCCGCGCGCGCCGAAAATGAAATTGGCTTCATCGAGCGCTTCGCCCTTGCCGCCGACCGCGAAAAGGCGCTTGGCGAATTGGTGCCCGGTAGTGAGGACTACTATTTTTACCACTGCCTGCACTACCAGAG
>JBAXCM010000503.1:0-3579 GCA_037141475.1 Verrucomicrobiota bacterium
CCTATAAGCTCGGCATCCGCACCCGCCTCATCGTTCGCAATCCTCACCTCTGAGTCCCGCCCCGCCGCTACAGCCCCTATCCGTCTCCACCATGGCCAGAACCAAAGTTAAAGACATCCGCGAATGCTCCGCTGACGAGCTTGCCCTCCGGCTCCGCGACCTCAAACAGGAAGCCCTCCACCTCCGCCTCCAGCAGGCCACCGGTCAACTCGAGAATTCCGCTCGAATCCGTATCGTCCGCCGCGAAGTCGCTCGCATCCTCACCATCGTATCGGGTCGCAAATCCGCCTGACCCGCCGCACACCTAACGCCCAACCATCCCCCTCATGAGCGACTCGCCCCAGGAAACCCGGCTACACCTTCGCAAAACCCGCGTCGGTCTCGTCATCTCCAATAAGATGGAAAAAACCATCGTCGTCGAACACATCGCACGTGTTCCCCATCCCAAGTTTAATAAAATCGTCAAGCGCTCGAAAAAGTACTACGTCCACGATGAGGACCGGCAGGCCCAAATCGGCGACCGCGTGCGCATCGTCGAAACCCGTCCTCTGTCCAAACTGAAATGTTGGACTCTGCAGGAGATCATCACCCACTGAGCCGGCCTCGCCGCGTCTCAACTCCCAACTCTCAAATCTCAATCTCCCCCCCACTGCCATGATCCAAATGGAAAGCATGATAGCCGTTGCCGACAATACCGGCGCGCGCTCCGCAAAAATGATCGGCGTACTCGGCAAGCGCACCCGCTCTGCCCGCATCGGCGACGTCATCACTTGCCACATCCGTGATTCCACCCCCACCGCCGCAGTCAAGAAGGGCAGCGTGGTCAAGGCTGTGATCGTGCGCACGGCTTATCCGATTCGCCGTCCTGATGGCTCGGTGCTGCGTTTCGATACCAATGCGGTGGTGCTCATCGACAAGGATAACAACCCGCGCGGTACCCGTATCTTTGGGCCCGTCGCCCGCGAACTCCGTGAAAAGGGATTTATGAAAATTGTCTCCCTCGCCCCGGAAGTGCTCTGATGCCCTCCTCCTGTCACAACTCTCCACCTCTCCCCATCTGATGAGCAAAATTAAGACTCACGTCAAAAAAGGCGACCAAGTCCAAATTATCGCCGGTAACCACAAAGGCAAAAGCGGACTCGTCCTCAGCGTCGATGCCGCCAAAGGCAAAGTCGTCGTCGAAGGCGGCCGCCCGATCAAAAAGGCCGTCAAACGTTCCGAAAAAGAGCCCGATGGCGGTATCAAAACCATCGACGGCCCTATCCATATCTCCAATGTAAAGAAACTGGCCTGAAGCCCACGCCTCAGGCCGCGCTTAAGCGCCAATCCAACCCCGCGCTGACCCGCTACTGCCATGACCATCCCGCCCCTACAACAACACTACCAAGACAAGGTCGTCCCGAACCTCAAGAAAAAGTTCGGTTATACCAATATCCATCAGGTGCCACGCCTCGAGAAAATCGTCGTCACCTCCTGCATGGGCAAGTCCCCCGACCGCAAACTCGCCGTCGATGACGCCGCCAATGAAATCACCAAGATTACCGGCCAGCGCCCGTCGATCACCTTTTCCAAAAAGGCCGTGGCTAACTTCAAACTGCGCGAGGGTGAGCCGCTTGGTGCCCGAGTCACCCTGCGTGGTGCCCGCATGTGGGAGTTCATGCACCGCTTCATTCACATCACCGCTCCTAACATTCGCGACTTTCGTGGCATTTCCTCCAAGTCCTTCGACGGCCGCGGCAACTATGCTTGCGGTATCCAGGATCAGGCGATCTTCCCGGAAATCGAAATTGATCAAATTAAACGCCATATCGGCTTTGACCTTATTTTCGTCACTTCCGCCGCCACAGATGCACCCGGCCGCGAGCTTCTTGCGGAGCTCGGCATGCCGTTCCGCGATATGAAAAAGGCCACCGAAGTGGAGGCCGAGGCCGCCGCAGCCGCAGCCGCCCTCTAACCCACCGGCCCCACCCACACAGGAATCCCCACCATGGCAGTTCTAACAGATCCAATCGCCGACTTCTTCACCCGTTTCAAGAATGCTTGTAACGCGGGCAACGAGGAATTCACCGCCCCTTATTCCAAGATTAAGGCCGACATCGCCCGTATCCTCCAAGAGGAAGGCTACCTCTGGAATTACGAGGTCGTCACCGGCACCCGCACCATGCTCAAGCTCAAACCGAAATTTCTCGAGGGCCGCGCAGTGCTTACCGACCTCAAGCGCGTCTCGAAACCGGGACGCCGCAAGTACGTCGGCTTCGATAAGATTCCCTCGGTCATGTCCGGCCTCGGCATCTCGATCCTTTCCACCTCGAAAGGCGTGATGTCTGGCGGCTCCGCCAAACGTCAGAAGCTCGGCGGCGAACTCCTCGCCTCCATCTGGTAACCCCCAACTCGCCAAAGGAAACTTATACCATGTCACGAGTCGGTCTCAAACCAATCTCCCTCCCGGAAAAAGTCGATGTCAAACTCGACGGTCGCACGGTCGTCGTCGCAGGTCCTAAAGGCCAGCTTGACTTCCACCTCCCGGACGGCATCTCCCTCAGCAGCGAAGGCACCACCGTCGTTGTCTCTCGCGCCAGTGAATTGCGTCAGCACCGTGCTCTTCACGGCACCGCCCGCTCGCTGGTTCAAAACATGATCCTCGGGGTGACCCAGGGATTCGTTAAGAACCTCGAAATCCAGGGCGTCGGCCTGCGTGCTGCCGTCAAGGGTTCGGATCTCGACCTGTCACTCGGCCGGTCCCATCCGCTGCTCCATCCCATCCCTGCTGGCCTCACCGTCACCGTCGCCGACAATACCAAAATCAAGGTGGAAGGCATCGACAAACAACTCGTCGGCCAGTTCGCCGCGGAAGTCCGCGCCTTCTATCCGCCAGAACCTTACAAGGGCAAAGGCGTCCGCTACGTCGGTGAACACGTCCGCCGCAAGGAAGGCAAAAGCGTCGGCAAGTAAGCCGCATTCACCCCCATTCCCATCACGGCATTATGAGCACTATCAATCGCAAGGACATCCGCCGGCGCATTCACAACCGCATCCGTCGCAAAGTCATCGGCACGGCAGGGCGTCCGCGCCTCGCTGTCCATTATTCCAATCAGCACATCTACGCGCAGGTCATCGACGACGCCAGCGGCCGCACGCTCTGTTCGGCCTCCACCATGGACAAGTCCTTCGAAAAGGCCTCGTCCAATGTTGTCAGCGCCCAGCAAGTAGGCACCCTCCTCGCCGAGCGTGCCCTCGCCTCCAGCATCAGCGCCGTGGTCTTCGATCGCGGCGGCCACCTCTATCACGGCAAAGTTAAAGCCCTCGCCGATGCCGCACGCGCCGGCGGTCTCCAATTCTAACGCCCATCCCCTCATGGTAACTAATCCTGAACCAACTAACACACCAGCGGCACCCGTTGCCCCAGCGGCGGCTCCCATCGGCCCGGTGGCACCAACAACAATTACCGCCCCGCCCCAACGCGAATATCGTGGCGGCGGCCAAGGTAACCGTGGCGGCCAAGGCGGCGGCGGCGGTCAAGGCGGCGGCCAAGGCGGCCGTGGTCGTGGCCCGCGGCGTGAAGAACGCGCCACCCCGACC
>JBAXCM010000504.1:0-3569 GCA_037141475.1 Verrucomicrobiota bacterium
GAGCGCATGACGGCATTCTACATTGCCACCTATCTGGTGGCTGGATTGTGCAGGGTGGCCCACCCTCAGCAACCGCCCGCGGAATGCCGCTCCGCATTGGCTACGCTGGAAAATGTTGCTGAAGCAGCGAGCAAGCTATGCAGCCTTGCGGGGGCGCCCCCCTTTTTGCCCATTCAATCGCGACGCCGCCGCTTTCCTTGGTGACGTTCTCTTGCCCACTTCGCTGGCAGCGAGCCGTAGCATCCATGCCTTGCTGCCATACACGCCGGATAGCGCGCCTTCAACACGAATGTCCGTGTTAACTCTCGGCCAGTGCAATACGAACCCGTCGCCAAGCAGCTCAATTTCAGCTAGGTCACTTGGCTTGGCGGCTTCAAGTCCCTGGACATTCTTTGCCGGGAATGCGAAAGCGCAACCATTGTCCAACTCCACCACGACGCGGCCGCTTTTTCGGTCATACCTTGCAGTTTTTGCATGCGGCGCCATCAGCACCTCCGCCCCTCGCGCTTGTGCCGCAGGAAGACTCCGTTTCATTACTGCATCAGTCCAGTCAGCCATGAATTCTCTCCCATTCTTCGATCAATCGAGGCAAGTTGGAACGCACTTGCCGCAGTGCCTTTTTGATTTCCGGCTTTGTCGGCCGTCCGACTAGAAAAATCAAATCCGGTGGGTCGGATAGAGAAATCTTCGCCATCCATCCACCGCCAAAGACGTGGATATGCGGTGGGGAATGGTCATCAGACAGGATTGAGAACACCAAACCCGGGGCGCGAAATATTTCAGGCATTCGGTATCTTATCCTATCTGATGGGTTTTGTGTGGAGGAAAATCCTGAAGGCTGCCCAGTGTCAGCTATACGGCGGGTGGCTCCACAGGCGGTTGCCGGAAATGGTTTCCACACGAGGCGTTTCAACTCTTGACCTGGTGCGAATAACGTTCATAATTAGTGCATTAATAGCACTCAATTGCAAGGAAATATTATGACATCCACTGCCGTCGCCGTTCCAGCCTTCAACAAAAGCTTCGAATGCTTTCTGGAATTTCTGCGTGATCAGGAGATCGGTGCCGCTATGCTTTCGCCCAGACGATTCAGCGAAGTATTTAGTATGGATATTCAGACCTTAGCCGAGCAGGCACACGTTCATCGCAACACCATCAGTCGGGCGCCAACTTCTGAAGGCGTGCAGCGGTTCTTGCGTGAAGCTTTACGTGTCATCCGTGCTGCGACTGATCTGTCCGGAGACGTAGATCGCGCGCTCTTCTGGTACCGCAACGAACCCCTGCAGCCGTTTGACTACAAGACGGCCGAGCAATTGGTTAGCGATGGCCGGACTGAGGACTTGCTGCGTTATATCGGTTCGCTGGAATTCGGGGCAGCCGGATGATCCTGACCCGGTTGGAGAATCTGACTGCTTACCGAATGCATATACCAAAGTGGGCTGTCACACCAACAAGCGGTGCGGGCGCCGCAAAACATGGCGGGCGTGTCAATCGACCGGGCGTGGCTGCGATCTATTTGGCTCTGGACATCGAGACGGCGATCAAGGAGTACCAGCACCTTCCGGAATCCGCACGGCGAAGACAGAGGTTGATCTGATTTATGAGCGGCTGAAAGCGGCACAAACAGACTATGAGACACGATATGGAGAGAGTAACGAGAGGAAAAACACCCAAAATCGGGGTTCCGGCGCCCTCGCCCACCTACGCACAAAACCCAGGAACCCCGCCAATACTGGCATTCCGGGCAGATGGAAAAAAGGACAGAGAGAATTCTGGCCTGATAATCTTGGTGGCATGCAGTTTACTACCGAACGACTCGCTGTTGGAGCCAATGAGCATTGCTGCGGGTGTCTGCGGTTCGCTGCAGATTATTCCGCGATTCCGTACCCCATCGCCCGGTAGCCGCGCTGGCGTTTGTCCCACATCCGCAGCAGCGCCGGATGGCCGGTGTCGACGAAATCGATGATGCGCACATCGGTCTTGGTGGCGTGCTCACGGTGCAGACGGCCAGCGTATTGCTGAAGCGTTCCTTTCCACGACACAGGCATCGCCAGCACCAGGGTATCGAGCGGTGGGTGATCGAAACCCTCACCGACCAGCTTCCCGGTCGCAAGCAGTACGCGAGGGGCATCAGGTGGTAGCGCCTCAAGCTCAGCGATCAAAGTGGCACGCAGCTTTTTTGCCAACCTGCCATGCAATACAGTCAGTGCTGAAACTTTGCCGTTCAGAGCAGTCACGATGGAATCAAGATGCTCTGTGCGCTCCGTCAACACGAGGACCTTCCGGCCTTGCTTGTATGCATTCTCGATCTCCGTCGCAATCGCGGCTGTCCGCGCCGGATCACCGGCGATGTGCCGGAAAACATCCTGAATGCCAGCCTCTTGTGGCAAGTCAATCCGCGTGTGCAGTGAGCGCGGCGTGACGGCCAGATCATGAGGTGCGCTCAATGGTTTCGCTGCGGTATGGCGCGTTGGCCCGCACTGCATGAAAATAATCGGCTGCCGACCATCGCGACGAATCGGCGTGGCGGTCAGGCCAAGCACATATTTCGCTTTGGTCTGCTTCAAGATCGTTTCAAATGACTCCGCACTCAGGTGATGGCATTCATCGACGATGACGTGGCCGTAATTTTCGACCAACGGGTCGATTTCACCCTGGCGCGATAACGACTGCATCACGGCGATGTCGATTTTCCCGGTCGGTTTGGCCTTGCCGCCACCGATGGTGCCGAGCACGCCCTTGCCAACACCCAGAAATGACTGCAAACGTTCCTGCCATTGCTTGAGCAGTTCCCGCCGATGCACGAGCACCAGTGTGTTTACGCCGCGCCGGGCAATCATTGCTGCGGCAGTAACCGTTTTGCCAAAGGCAGTCGGCGCGCACAAAACGCCTGCATCGTGATGCAGCATGGCGGCTGCAGCGAACTCTTGATCCATACGTAAGGTGCCGGCAAAGGCTACGTCCAGCGGTGACCCCGCGTATCGTTCGTCGACCAGATCGCAGCCAATTGCGTTGTCACGAAGTAACTCCAGCGCCGCATCCAGGCACCCCCGCGGAAGCGCGATGTGATTGGGATAGTTTTCAGCGCAGCCGATCACCCGTGGCTCTTTCCACACTGAAAAGCGCATTGCCTGTTTCTTGTAAAACTCCGGATTTTGGAAGGCGGCCAGGCGAATCAGCCGATTGACCAGCGATTGCGGGAGTTGTGCCTTTTCGAAGTAGATCAGGTTGGACAGCGTTACCGTGAGCGACTTCGGCATCGGCCCGACCAGTCTCTTGGTGACGGATGAGGATCGCTTCCACGGCTCCTTTTGATCTTCCTCGTCGATGAAGGTCACATCGAGCGGATGAGAGTTACCAGTAGCTCGCAGAATGGTAGGCTCGATGTCGTGCGGTGGCATCGGCTGAATGGAGGCCAGGTATGCCCACTGGTCGACATAGGGAATCAAGGCAGCGTCAACAAACACGCTGCGCCCGCTCTGACGCGGAGTTTTCTGTAGCGGTAGCGCGATGAGATTGCCGAAACCACCCTTGGGCATCGAATCCTGATTGGGAAACAAACGGTCGTA
>JBAXCM010000505.1:0-3566 GCA_037141475.1 Verrucomicrobiota bacterium
GGAAGCGGGACCCTCATCAACGGCTTCGACTGCTTAACCAAACCCGTGGACTTCAACACCCGCATTCAAGACATCAAGAGCTACCCGAAGGGGGCAGCGGATGAAAATCTTGAATGCCAGAAGAATAGATTTCCCGCCGAACCACCAGATAATTGTAACCATCATGCGTTTAGCCGCGTCGAATCAATCAGTGGCCAACACCCGCCCCACTTTTCCCATCCTTGTCGTCACAGACCCCTATCTTGAAAATACCCCCCCGGCAAATGCATCACTCAATAAATCCATTTAATTCCTTGACAACCGCCGTTTATGTATTTACTAAGTAATCGCAACCCCAATGTTGCGGGTTTGTACCGCGAGAAAACAAACAAACAGAAAAAACAACCGAACCAACATGAAAGCATTATCTCAACTCCCTCTGGCCATCGCCGGGCTCATCGTGTCGTCCCTGAGCGCACACGCCCAGAGTGCACCAACTCCACCAACTCCGGTCGAAGGACGAAAGCACCAGATCACCCTCGGACTCACGATTTCGTCGCAAGGGGCTTCCACTACGACCACACGGACCCACCGCGGCACCACCACCACGACCGTCGCCGTGCCGATCAGCACCAAGCGGTTTTCCAACAGAGAACTCCTCAACCTTTTGGTGAGCAAGAGTGTCATCACCAGCATCACGGGCTGGTCGGTCAGCTACTTCACTGACCTGTCGGGCAACAACGTCGGGGCCTACATCGTGAAAGCCGGTGCCACTCCAATCAGCATCGACGCCTATCTCAACATCAGCAAGACCACTGGCGCGCTACAGGGCACCTCGACCGCCACGGCGACAACTGGCACAACCACCACGACCACGGTGACAGGGTCGAACCTGTCGATGGTCCCCTTGTATCTGGGCGCAAGTTTCCAAGCACAGGGCCTCTACAGCAACGATACTGCAACTAGCACGACCACCACCACTGTGGGTGAATTCGAAATCGACAACATCGTCGGCAGCGACGCGTATAACCCGACCACAGGCGCTCCAGTGGCGTTCGTGCCAGCGACGAATAGCATCATTGAGGGATGGATCTACGGTTCCGAGGGCCGCAAGGCCAACCTTCCATAGCCCGAGTTTGCAATGCCTGCACCGGCTTTGCCGTCACTATCGGCCTCCTTTCTGGCAACGTGCTGTGGTTGGCACATTTGCTTCCGAGCCGGTTCAGGCATCTCCATGAGGTTGCTGTGCCTCTGCCCGATAAAATATCATGGCCCGAGGCGGCTGGCCTGTCCGGATTCCAGCCGCCCCTCGTTTCTTGATTCCTTGAAATGCCAACATCTCTTGCTTTAGATCAAGTGTCCTTCTTTTGGGCGTTCGGCAATATCAGCCGAACCGTCTTCAAGTCTTGCGTCTTCGGGCTGAGACGAAGCCTTGTTAGTCTATGAAACATGTAAAACTTTCCGTACTTGGTGCCTTGCTTTTGATAGCCGCCGTAAGCATGGCTTGGCACACGCTCCAGAGCCATCCGGGCCTCGTCGCCGCGGCACCCGCAACCGAAAGGCATGACGCCCATGTCGCCACTAACCATGGCAGCGCACACTCTGTGGCGAACGCTCAAAACCACGTCGGCGGCACCCCGGCCGCCCCCGTAGCTCAAGCCGCAGCGCGCCAGGAAATCATCCAACAACTTCAGGACGCGGCGGTGACCTACGATCCTGCTCAACTCTCGGTCATCCAGCCCTATCTGGTGGATGCCGACCCTGCACTGCGTTCGGCTGCGGTCAATGCGATGATGGTTATGGGCGAGACTTCTGCCGCGGCGATGCTTCGGAATGCTGCTAAGTTGCTAGCCTCATCGGATGAGGCAAAGATGTATGAACGCAAGGCGGCTTTCCTAGAACTGCCTCCCGTCACCAGCGAAGAACTTGCCTCCAAGATAGATCCGGCAGCCAGCGAATAGGGGTTCCACCATACTGGTCATCTGGATGGCTATGATGTTATGGACCTTGATTGGCAAGGCGGTCGCGGCCGATGAGTTGGAAAATGGATTTGCCCAGCCGCCGGATGCCGCCAAGAGCCAAGTCTGGTGGCGCTGGCTGCAGGGCAATGTCATGCGTGAGGGAATCATGGCCGACCTCGAGGCAATGAAACGCGTGGGCGTGGGCGGTGCGCAGATCTTCAATCTATCGGAGGAGTTGCCGGCCGGGCCCGCGCCGTTCATGAGTCCGCAGTGGCTGGAACTCGTCAAGCTGAGTACCGAGGCGTTTGATGCGCACTGGTCCGATGCCATCGCGCCGATTTTGCAAAAGCTCGGGCCACTCGCCGGGCGCGGTCTCAAGAACTGCCTCATCGACAGTTACGACGTCGGTGGCCAGAAAGGGGGGCGGGTCAAAGGCAGCGTCCCTTCCGCACCGCTGTGCTGGAGGACAAACACCGCATCGCTGGCGCTCAATTTATCCATGGCGATGGTGACGTGCTCGCCATTGGCTTTGAGTTCCAGGATCACCTGTTCGGCTTCCACCTTCAGAATCTTGGCCACCATGCGGCGGCCGCTGGTGTCAGTGAATGTGCGCCAAGCGTCGGCGGCACGACACGGCGTTGCAATCAAGCACCAAGCTCCCAAGCACCAAACCCCAAGGAAGCAACATCGCACGGCGGATTTCACAGAAGGGATTCTTAGGGGGAAACCAGCCCGATGCAACCGCATTTCGTGCTATTTGCCGTACAATTCAATCGGCAAGTCATCCGGATCGGCGAAAAAGGTATATGGTTTTCCGGTCAGTTCATCCAGGCGCAGGGGTTCGACGTTGACTCCCTGCCTGGTGAGATCGCTGATCGTGGCTACGATATCAGCGACTTCAAAAGCCAGATGCCGCAGTCCACAGGCTTCCGGATATGACAGCCGGGTGGGCGGATTGGGAAATGAGAAGAGTTCGATTTGACCGCCGCCCGGGATGGCTAGGTCCAGTTTGTAGGAGTTGCGTTCGGCGCGGAACGTCTCACAGATCACCGGGAGTCCCAGCACTTCGGTGTAGAATTGCTTCGATCGCTCGTAGTCCGAACAGATGATCGCGGTGTGGTGGAATCGAATGATATTCATGGTGCTGGCTGCTGCCGTTATCAAGCTCTGCCTCAGCTGGTTTGTCGAGGTTCATGATCCGCTGTAGCCGCGACATTTCGCTGGTCCGATCGGACCAGCGAAATGTCGTGCAAAGTGGACTGGCCTCCATTGTGGGGGATTTTCAGCCCGCCGAGATGGCGGTCGTTAGCCGAAGAATCCACCAGGGGAACGAATATTCCCGAACACGGTGTCAAGCTTCCTGCTTGCAACGGGAATCGGTTCTGGCACTCTGTGTCGGCACTGGTTCTGTGTGCGCGCTTTCCTGAGGAGCCCGCTGCGGCAGCATCAAACTGTTCTGTAATTACCTTGGTTCTGTGTGCGCGCTTTCTTGAGGAGCCCGCTGCGGTAATTCCGCACGCCGGGATCTGCGAGGGGGCACCGAGCAACCGGTGTCGCTACCTCAATCGGCAGAAGAAGAAAATGAGATTCACTGAGAAGCATATCCCATGAAGTCACACGACCCGA
>JBAXCM010000506.1:0-3558 GCA_037141475.1 Verrucomicrobiota bacterium
TGGAAATGGTTGTCCATCACCGCGTAGGTGTGGATTTCCAACCCGCTGAAGCGGGCCATGCGCCACATCAGGCGGCGCAGCGCTTCTTTTTCCGTGTCTCCGAGCAACCGTTCGCCGCCCGCCGTACGGCTCATGACGTGGTAGCTCGCCCCCTCCGCCGGGCCCACCACAATGCGTTGGCGCGTCCCTTTCCAGCCCCGTGCAAACACCCAGCCAAGACACGCCCCGGTCGGCAATTCAATCCGTTCCAGCGGCGAGACCCGCTTTGGTTCAGCCACCGCATCAGCCACCGCATCAGCCACCGCATCAGCCACCGCATCAGCCTCCGCTGCCGCCGCCTTCTCCGCCGATCCCTCACTGCGCCAGGCCTTTCGCGTCGCCTTGGAAAAACGCATGGCCGTGCGCCGCCGCGAAAATGGCGGCGACATGGCCTTCGGCCTGGTCCAATTGGGACTCGCCGCCGCCAGCCTGCGCGATGCCGGCAGCGCCTACGAAGTGGTCGATTGGCTGGCTAACAAATTCTGGGGATCCAACATGGTTTCCACCCACGACCCGAAAAACATCTTCAACACCGACATCTGCGGCGGTCTGCCCGCCGTCGTGCTGCGCATGCTCGTGGACTCCAGCGCGGGCCGCATCGACCTGTTGCCCGCGCTGCCGAAGCAGTGGCCGGCCGGAACCCTAACCGGAGCGCGCTGCCGCGGCAACATCGAGGTCCGCTCGCTGCAATGGTCACCTGCGGAAATCACCGCCACCCTGCGCTCCGCCACCACCCAAACCGTGGAGGTCACCATCCCCGGCGAACCCGCACCACGCCAAATCCAGCTGCCCGCCGGCAAGGATGTGCCCCTCACCGCCAAACAACCTATTTATAGATGAGGTCGCGGATTTTTGAGGGATGCGCGTAGCCGAACAATTCGATGCTGCCATCGATGGCGGCGGCGCTTGAGACCCCCAGATGACCCACGTCCAAAAGCCGCTGCAAGATGTTTTGCCTGAGCTCCACGTCGCGGACGTGGTCGAGCATGATGGTGTTTTCGGTGCGTGAAATGATGCCGCGGCGCTGCCGGATATAACCGTTGGTCACCATCACCGTTTCGCCCTTGCACTTGATCCACCACCCCAGAAGGATGGCCCATCCAAGCACCGGCACCAAGCAACACAGGACGAAGGACAGCGGCTTGTTCCTGAACATGACGGGACTCGCTTGATAGATAATGTTGTGCATATTGTTGTTGGGAAAATCACTCCGGGGTTTGGCGCCGAAATCAGGCTCGTCGTCCGGCGCCGCGAGCATAGGAATCCCGCCCGCTTTGCCAAGAACTTTCAAGTTGTTCACACTCTTGAGTCATCAGAGGATACGCGCTGCGTTTAGCAAATCAGGGGTAGTCAGCGATCAGGCAATCACACAGAGTGCCTTGTTACAAAATCACTTAGCTCAACGCCACGATCCGACTTCTCCCACGGCCGCTGCCCTTCCAAATCATCAGATCACGGCGATTGCCGCAAGTGCGAACTATGGGATGATGCTTTGTTCTGACGGGACATTGGCGGAATCGAACGGAGGGGCTCCCGTGTTAGTGCCTCGAAGCGGAGCACTTGCTGGCAAGACGGTTACGGCAATTGCGGTGGGAAACTTCGCCGATTTGGTGCTGTGCTCCGACGGGTCCGTGATCACCTGGAGCCCCTATGCGGGCAGTGCGGTTACGGCCCCGGTATTGGTTGCCGCCAGTTCCCTCAAGCCCGGGGAGCGGATGATAGCGGTGGCATCCGGATACACGCATGCCCTGGCCATCACCGCGTTGCCTCCACCGCCGATCATTCAATCCCTGTCTGCAAGCAACGTCACTGATAACTCCGCCACACTGAGGGGTTTGGCTAACCCTAACGGAGAAACAACCACCGTGTCCATCGAATACGGCACGACCCCCAATTACGGCAGCACAGTAACGACCGTGCCCGCCACACTCAGCGGCAGCACTCCAACTCCGGTGACGGCGGCCATCGCCAATCTGCTTGCAGGCACGACCTATCACTATCGGGTGATCGGGCAAAGCGCCAATGGCACGGTGAAAGGCGCGGATATGGTATTCACCACCACCGATCTCGCGACACTAACAAGCTTGGTGCCCGCCACAGGCACACTGCTGCCTGGCTTTGATCCCAAGCGCCTAACCTACGGAATGACGGTGCCCTATGCCACAGCTGGATTGGCATTCACGCCGGTGGCGGCACATGCGGATGCCACGCTGCGGGTCAACGGCGTGGTGGTGGCATCGGGCGCGGCCAGCCAGGACCAACCGCTGGCTGTTGGCAACTCACTGGTGAGTGTGGCGGTGACCGGGGCGAGCGGGCAGGTGCAGACCTATCAAATCGCCGTGACCCGGCTGCCGGCGAGCTTTACCTTTACCGCGGCGAACACGGTGCCGGTGACAGCCGGGGATTTTCAGGCGGTGGGTGCGGCGGCATTTTCACTGGGTTACACGCCGCTGGTGGGCACGGTGCTGACAGTGGTGGCCAACACCGGTAGCAACCCGATCCGCGGGCGTTTTACCAACCTGCGGCAGTGGCAAACGGTCAATCTAACGTATGGCGGGGTGGCCTATCAATTCGTGGCGGACTATTTTGGCGGCACCGGCAACGATTTGGTTCTGCGCTGGGGCTACCAGCGATTATTAGCGTGGGGATATAACAGCACAGGCCAACTGGGTGACGGCACGACGACGAACCGGCTCACACCGACTGCGGTGGGCCTCGCGCTGGGAAGCGGGCAGACGGTGGTGGCGACGGCCATCGGGTCGGCCCATAGCATGGCGCTGCGCTCGGATGGCGTGCTGTTTGCTTGGGGGGACAACACGAATGGTCAGTTAGGAACTGGCGACAAGGTGGCGTCGAGCGCACCGGTGGCGGTGGACACAGCGGGCGAGATGCTCGGCAAGACGATCCTGACGATTGCCGTGGATGGGGGTGCCAGTTACGCCCTGTGTGAGGACGGTTCGTTGTACGGTTGGGGTGGAAATTATGGTTTGCTGCCGACGAGGATGGCTCAGGACGGGGCCCTGGCCGGCAAGTCGATCGCCGCGCTGGCGGTGGGGTCGTCTCACCGGTTGGCCCTCTGCACGGACGGCACGCTGGCGGCGTGGGGAACTAATAGCTCTGCTCAGTTAGGCGATGGCACCCGGACGACCAGCAGCACCCCGGTATTGGTTAGCCGGATAGGTGCGCTGGCTGGCAAAGACGTCATCGCCATCTCGGCGGGCAGCGCGCATTCCCTGGCGTTGTGCGCGGACGGCACCATCGCCGCGTGGGGGGATAACTCGGACGGCCAGTTAGGCACGAGCGAGACAACCTTGGACACATTCGGCTATTACTTGGTTCCGGCGGTGGTTTCCCGCGCCGGGATCTTGGCCGGCAAGACGATCAAAACCCTCGCCGCCGGGTCAACCCACAGCCTCGCCCTGTGCACCGACGGCACGCTGGCGTGCTGGGGCGACAACTATTACCGGCAACTGGGCGACGGCACCAATATTCTGCGAAACAGTCCGCATCAAATTCCGG
>JBAXCM010000507.1:0-3542 GCA_037141475.1 Verrucomicrobiota bacterium
CGGCCCGGCCGCCTCCGGCAAAAGCACCCTCGCCCATCAACTCGCCACCCGCCTCGGACTGATCATGGTCAACTCAGGGGCCATGTACCGCGCCGTCACCTGGCAAGTCCTCCAGGAAAACCTCGACCCCCTCGACTCCGCAGCCGTGCTCAGCCTGCTCGCCGGGCTTGATATCCAATGCGGCGACGACGGCCTGAGCTCGACCATCACGATCAACGGCCACGACCCCGGCGACGCCCTGCGCAGCGAAGCCGTCAACGCCAATGTCTCTATCATCGCCGCCATCCCCCAAGTCCGCGACATCCTCGTCGCACTCCAGCGCCAGTACCTCACACGCACCAACGTCGTCATGGAAGGCCGCGACATCGGCTCCGTCGTCTTCCCGGATACCCCATACAAAATCTACGTCCACGCCGACGAACACGTCCGCGCCGCCCGCCGCAGCGACATGGGCGAAATCGACTCCGTCGCCCAGCGCGATGCCGCCGACAGCAAGCGCGCCACTGCCCCACTCATGATTGCCCACGGTGCCACCGTGCTCGACAACTCGCACCACTCGATTGAAAGCAGTGTGACTGCCGCCCGCGCCATCCTCAAACAGCAGGGCCTGCCGCTCTGAATATCGATTCATGGTCATTTGCTTTAAGCTATCAGATACATGACCCGTCATTTTCCCACATTCCCGATTATCAATAATCAATATCTGCCGCACAGCGGCTTCCTCCGATGACATGGATTTACTGGCTAGGTTGGATATCCCTCGGTTCGGCGTTCCGGGCCTTTTACGGCTTGCGCATTGAAGGGCGCGAACATCTGGTGAGTGAAGGGGCGGTGCTGGTTGCTGCCAATCACCAGAGTTATATGGATCCACCGCTGTTGGCAAATCTATATGACACACCGATGTTCTTCCTTGCCCGAAAAACCCTCTTCCGCGGCTTCTGCAATTGGCTCTACCGCCAGTGGAATGCCTTCCCCTTGGATCAGGAAAAACCTGACTTGGCCGGCCTCAAACACATCATCCGCCTGCTCAAATCCGGCGAACGGGTGGCCATCTTCCCGGAAGGTTCCCGCACCTTGGATGGCTCCATCGCCGAGGCCGCCCCGGGCGTCGGATTCGTCGCCGCAAAATCCGGCGCCATCATCCAACCCGTGCGCATCCGTGGTGCCTACGAGGCATTGCCACGGGGCGTCAAATTCCTGCGCCCATCGCGCATCAGCCTGACCATCGGCCCGGTAATTCGTTTCAGCGCGGATGAGTTAAAGCAAGCAGCCAGCGACAAGGGAGGTTACGATCTGTTAGCCAAACGCATCATGCTCGCCATCCACCAACTCTGAAAACACGCTGGCCTTTGCCAGCACCCCATCCGCTGTCCCATGACCTCGCCCGCATCCCATCCTAACGACCCCTTGCACGGCATCACGCTCGAATCCGTCGTGACGTATCTGGTGAACCATCACGGCTGGGATGAGATGGCCCGGCGCATTCCAATCCGCTGTTTCCTCTTCGATCCCAGCATCAAGTCGAGCCTCACTTTCCTTCGCAAAACCCCCTGGGCCCGCCTCAAAGTCGAGGAATGGTTCGTCACCGATTCGATCCGCCGTAACCTGTAAAACGGAAAAAAACTTTTGTCCGGCCTACTTTATGGATTGCCGGATTATTAAGATTTGTTTCAAATATGCGCCAAGGCGTGGCAAAACTGTTTTTTGTGCATGCCGAGAGCAGTGCAGTTGATCCCAGCGTTTGTGCCCGAGTCCCGAAAAATTCTCATTGCCTGTGGTGGCACAGGCGGTCACCTCTTCCCCGGCATCGCAGTGGCGGAAGCGTTGGTGGCGCGTGGGCATGAGGTGCTGTTGCTGATTTCGGAGAAGCTGGTGGATGCGCAGGCCAGCGCAAAGTACTCCCACCTGCGATTTGCACGTGTGCCGGCGGTGGCCAAGCCGCCGACGTATTCGCCGCGCATGTTGCCGTTCTTGTGGCGGATGTGGAGTTCACTGCGCCAATGCAACCGCCTTATCGATGAGTTTGGCGCAACCGCTGTGCTAGGCATGGGCGGCTTCACCTCGCTGCCGCCTGTCTTCGCCGGACACCGGCGCGGCCTCAACACCTTCATTCACGAATCAAACGCCCGCCCAGGACGCGCCAACGTCCTCACCAGCCGGTTCTGCACCCGCATCTTCCTCGGCCTCCAACCCGCTGGAAAATTTTTCCCCCGGGGTGCCAGTGTGGTGACCGGCACGCCGGTGCGGCCGGAGATATTGGATTTGCCATCGCGGGCGGAGGCCGCCGCGACGTTTGGCCTGGATCCCGCCCTTCCAACGCTCTTGGTGACCGGCGGCAGCCAAGGTGCCCATCGCCTCAACGAACTTTGCGCCCAATCCGCCGCTAATTTGCCTCCTAACACCCAGGTGCTGCACATCGCCGGCAACGCCGACCATTCCCGCATATCCCAAATCACCGCAGCCCACCCCGCCTACCGTGTCCTCGGCTTCTGCGACCAAATGCCCGCCGCCTACGCCATCGCCGATCTGATCATCGCCCGCTCCGGCGCTTCGAGCCTAACTGAAATAGCACTCGCGGGCCGCCCCTCGATCCTCGTCCCCTACCCGTTCGCCGCAGACGACCACCAAACACGCAACGCTGAAATCTACGCCAACGCCGGCGCTGCCGTCCTGGTTCAGGAAACCGACCTCAACCCGGAAAAACTCGCGGCGTTATGCCATTCGATCCTCCTCGACCCGGCAACCGCCAAACGCATGAGCGAAGCCGCCCACAACCTTGCCATACCCGACGCCGCCGAACGCGTATGCACCGCCATCGAACATAGTTTTTCTTCCGCCGCATGACTGATCTAACACAACGCCTGACCCGCCAAGACCTCCCGTTGCACATCCACCTTATCGGCGTGGCTGGATCGGGCATGAGCGGACTGGCATTACTATTGTTAGGGCTTGGCCACAAAGTCAGTGGCTCGGACCGGGTGACCACTGCGGAAACCGAACGCATGCAGGGCCTGGGCCTGATCTTTTCCTCACCCCACGCCGCAGCTGCCGTCCAAGGTGCCGACGTGGTGGTTTTTTCCTCAGCTATCCGTCCGGCCAATCCAGCCTACGCTGCAGCGCTCGCCGCCGGCATTCCACTGCTGCGGCGTGCCGAGTGCCTTGCCGCCATTCTCCACACCAAGCGCGGTATCATCATCGCCGGCACCCACGGCAAGACCACCACCTCGGCGATGACCGCCCATGCCTTGCGTGAAGCGGGCCTCAAACCCAGCCACTACGTTGGAGCCGAGATTCCGATTCTTGGCAGCAACGCACGCTGGGCGGCGGAAGGCGAGCACATGGTGGCGGAGGGCGATGAGAGCGATGGCACGCTCGTGCTCTATCACCCGGAGCACGCGGTCATCCTCAACATCGAGCCCGAGCATCTCGATTTCTACCGGGATATCGGGCACATTCGCGAGGTATTCACCGCGCTGGCCGATCACACGACCGGCAAGCTAGTGTATTGCGCGGAAGACCCGGTGGCCAACGAGGTATGCTGC
>JBAXCM010000508.1:0-3522 GCA_037141475.1 Verrucomicrobiota bacterium
ACCCCGGCCAGTCGAAAGCCGCGCCCACCACGTCCGCCGCGCCAGCCAAGGAGCCAATGCCAACGGCGCAGAGCAAACCGCTGATGCTTGAAATGCAGCCGGCTTTGAGCATGGTTAGCATGGGAAGTTATTGTTAGGTTGAGGATTTCCAGAGTGACTCAGCGTGGGTTAGATGATCACCTGCTGAGGAGTCCTTGGGTTGGAATACAAATGATTTAACCACAGAGAACGCAAAGATCACAAAAGGGCCAATTTCTTTGTGTTCCTTGTGGTTCATCTTTATACTCTTTTGTAGTTCAAGCTGCCGTTCGGTCAGTAAGCCTGCGGGCTCACTTGCGGCTTTCCAGCCATTTGGCGGCACCGCCGAAGAGCAATAGGCCGAGCATGGCCAGATAGAACGTCCACAGGACATCCTTGCCGGCGGTGAATCCATAGTTGTGAAGGCCCACGCCGAGGAAGTTTACATGCCACCACGAAAATACCACGACGCAGGCGGTGAACACCGATGCAAAATGCAATCCCCATTCCTTGATATATCCTCCGAGGCGGGCATGCAGGATGACGAGCGTCCAGATGACGATGAGCAACGCACCATTTTCCTTTGGATCCCAGCCCCAGAAGCGGCCCCATGAATCGTTGGCCCAAATCCCACCCAACACGGTTCCGACCAGTGATAGGAATAACGTCAGACAAACCATGCCATACACTGCAAGCGTCAATGCCCGGCGCAATTCGCCGTCAGCCCGATCCAGACGCAGGCCGCGCATCAAGATGTAGAGGGTCGAGAGCAGTGCGCACAACAGACCGGCAGCATAGCCAAGGGTGATGGTGATGACGTGGATGGTGAGCCAGAAGTTAGACGAGAGCACAGCGACGAGCGGATCGAGGTGGTCCTTGGGATCTCCCATTTCGTAACGCCGGGACAAGAAGACCAGCAGGGTGCCGAGGATCGGTGCCAGGCCCAGTGCGAAGCGGCGGCGGGTAATGCTCTCGATGACCAAGGCTAACAAAACGGATGCGGCACTGATGAAAATGATCGTATCGTAGAGGTTGCCCACCGGTGCCCGTTGCATGATGAGGCAACGCTCAATGATAGCGGTGATGCACAACATCAGACCACTGAGGGTCCAGCCCAGAGTGATGCCTGCCAGGATGCGGCCGGGACGGCCAGCTCCTAGCATCCACATCGCCACCGCGCACAAAGCACCCGCGAAGAACAACAGGAACGCGTTGAAAAACCAATCGGCCCGGTTATAGGAAGCTTCCATGGCGAGGTGACGGCCTTCGCCGCGGGCCGCTGCGCGCTGGGCAAGATCGTCGCGCAAGCGGGTAAGTTCCTTAAGGAAAGGGGCATCGCCGGTATCGAGGGCTCGGACCGATTGTTCGAGTGCCATGATATCTTGGATGGCCGGTCCAGGCGTGGCGGTCACCCCGTTCAACACACCCATGATCCGTTGGCCGGAATTCTGCCATGAGCGATCACTCGCCTCGGCCGGTGGAAAAATATTCATTCCACGCATCGCTAGGCTGGCGGCTTGAGCAGTCTCTTGATAAAGGTATTCAGCTGGTCCGTGGCCCGCCTTGCCGTCGCGTCGGGCGGTGGCAAGATCATCCCGGATCCTCGGTGCCTTGTCCATCACGGTGCTGACGTTCAAGCGCTGTGGGTCATCTCCGTTGCCAATCGCCACTCCAGATCGGGCAAACGCAAATTGCCCTAACAAACTCTGAAAGTCCCGCACGTTATATGCCAAATCCAATATCTGTTGTTGCAGGGCATCGCGATGTTTCGGGTCGATCGACTCGTAACCATCAGCAAGTTCGATGAGCTTTTCCAAACCCGGCTCAAGTTCGGCATAACTGTAGCGGTCTCGCTTGCCACGGGGTTTCACACCTACAGCCTCCAGCACGGCGGAGTTATCGACCCGGAACGTCGGATGCTGAATGGCAAACTGCGGGCGGAACAGCGTATCTAACAACCAATCGGTGGGGTTGAGTGTTTGTGCTTTGCCATCATTGCCGGCGACCGTCATTGAGCGACTGCCGAAAATGGCCAGCATATTGAAGCCGGCATAGGTGGCCAGCGGTTTGACGCGGCCGCCGTCCTGGACGGGCAGGGTTTCTGCCACCGCGATGCTGGCCGCAGACCACGGGCTGTAGTCTTTGATCGTCCGCAACTCGCCGGGGGGCGGTCGGGTGACGGACACCAAGTTGTAAAAGACCGCAGCCAATCCGGCAAGAACCAGGGCTGCGGCGAGCTTGCGCCCGGCGTTGGATGAGGTGTCAGACATGTGGGTTGTGGCGGGAACGAGCGAGAATGAAACCAGCGAGCTTGGCAATGAAATGCACCAGCAAGCCAAAGGCGACGACGTACAAACTGTATTGCGGCCACTTGTCAGCCGGATTACTCACCACCTCTAACACCGAAGCCATCTTGGCTGTGGGGCCCTGCCCCATCTGATCATAACTTGCTTGGTAAAATGTGAGGTTGGCATAGCGCATCGGCTCATTCATTTGGATGACCGCCTTGGCTTGCCTGCCGTCCTCGATGCGGGTGATTTCACTCACAAACTTGGAGGGCTTCATCGTCCCCGGATAAAAGTCCGCCGTGAATTTATCCAAGCGCACCGCAAATGGCATGAGCCATAGCCGCTTGCGCAAAACCATGGTGAAGACGCGCTCGCCATGGCGCAATGTGACAGGCTCTAACGCCAAGCTGGATAGCAAGAATGTCTCGGGTTTGCCACCGTCGCCAAGATCAACGCGCACCACACAACCAGGCGTGTTCCCCTCGGCCTCCACCTTGTCTGGCTTGGGCATGAGGTAGTAACCGTCACAGGCCGTGGCGCCTGCAAGCGACGTGTTTTTATCCACCGGCGCAGGCTCGGCATTCCTCAGCCAGCCGGAAAATTCCAGCTTGATGGGCATTTTCGACAGGCTGACGCTGCGGGTTGCGGGACCTGTCAGATCAGTTAGATACTGCCCCCCGATCACCTGGATGACGGCCGGTTTGCCATCCTTGATTTCGGCGACTTCCACGGCGTGTTCAAAATAGTCTTCGGCGGTGTTGCTGGTGGCGCCATCGGCGATGCGCATGTTGCCTCGCTGGGAGAAATGATGGGCGACGGCACCCGCCACTAGCAGATAGATAATGCCCATGTGGGCGATAAGCACGCCGACCCGCTGCCAATCCCTTCGCCAGCGCAACAGTCCCCCGAGAGTGAGGTTGAGGGCCAGCAAGGCACACACCCAATACCCCCCGGGCAGCGGCAAGGGGATCGTCTTGCCGCCAATTTCCGGTATGATATACCAAGCCCGCCAGTCGAAATACTTGCGCAACGTGTGATACAGGCCGCTATCAATTTGCTCGAGGGTAGCCAGCCAGGTGAGCAGGCCAATGAGCACGAGCAGGACGGTGGCGAGGCCGAGCCCGGAAAGCCATGCTAACAGGCGAGCGGCTAGGGAGATCCGCGGCTTGGTGGCGGCTGGGGGATGGGCTTGTTCCATGGGCGATTGGGGACGGGT
>JBAXCM010000509.1:0-3511 GCA_037141475.1 Verrucomicrobiota bacterium
TGGAGTGATGGAGTGATGGAGTGATGGAGTGATGGAGTGATGGAGTGATGGAGTGGTGGAGTGGTGGAATGATGGAGTGATGGGAGGGATGGTGATTAGCCGTATGCTACGTTGCTTTCTTTGATAATCAAACTGTCGATGCAATCGCCCGTCTCTTGCTGGTGTTCGAGGCTCTGGACGTAAAGATCAATCGCATCCTGCCACACCCGTAGCTGCTGATAACCGCGGTTCTTGTTCCTGTAGTTTGTTTCCATCACTCCACCAGTATTTTCGGCGTCTGGGCGCGGGTGGAGAGCGCGAGCATGGTCACTGAGGAAGCGGCGTGCCGCTCGGCTTCCTCGATCCGGTGGAACTCGCCGTAAACTTCGTTGTAGGTTGGCTCGTCACGGGTGCTCAATTCTTGCCCTTGGGTGGCGCGCATGGCCAGCAGAATATCGTGGCAGGTGATGTTCTCGAGAGGCCGCGCGGGAACGTAAGCCGGTTCGGCGCCGGTGGCTTCGACGACCAGTCGCGCGGCGGAAAGTGTTTGCATGACTTGCAGGGCAAGGCGGGTGGGCACGGCCAACCCCTCGGCGATCTCTGCCACGGCGAGAGGTGGTTCGCCGGCCAGGAAGCGCTGTCCCAGGCGGGTCATCAACCGCAGCGCAATGAACTCGCGTCCGCGCTGGTTGATATTCTCGATCTGCTTTTCCTCGAAATAAGTCGCGCGATTCTGATACGCATAAGCCACCTGCGCCCCGAAAAGCAGGATGAGCCACGAGAGATACAGGCCGACCATAAACACCGGCACCAGCCCGAGGCTCCCGTAAACCTTGCTGTAGGAGACCACCCGAGAGACATAAAGCACGTTCACGACGTTGTTGACGTGAAAAAGGGCGCCTCCCACCAGGCCGCCCACCAGCGCGGCACCCCAATGGACTTTGGTGTTCGGGATCAGCATGTAAACCATTGCGAACGTCAGGCACAAGACCACAATCGGCCCGAGCTGAAAAACAAGTGGGACCAGAACGCGGCCAACGAATGGCAGGGTCGTCAGCAGTCTTCTGGTTCCTTCCAAATGGGGTCCAGTGGCCAGGCCCAATGCGACGACCAACAGCACTGGAGCCAGGCTGACGACGCTCCAATACAGCATGACGCGCATGAACCAACTTCGCCCGCGCGCCACGCCCCAGATGTCGTTGAACGTGTCTTCGATCCGGCTCAGCATGGAGATGGCGACGAAGATGAGCAGGGCGCTGCCGGTGACGCCCAGGGCACCACTGCGGGTGTTTTGGATGAATTGATGAATGTACCGCGACATGGCGTGCCGGGCTTTTACGGCTTCCGCATCCCGGGCAAAGGAAGGCAGACCATTGGTGACAGTGGCGCTGCTTGCGGCGGAAGGCGCAACGCCGTTGGCCGCTTCCGTGGCGAGGTTGGTGGCGTCGGTGGCGGGATTGGCCATGTCGAGCATGGAACTTTCCTCGATCGACAGGTTGGTCGTCGCGCCGGCGGCGTGCGTATCAACCGTCGCCCCCGAGGTAACGCTCGTGACGATTTTCACGATGAACCGATCGATGCTATCTTCGCCTTCTTTTTTCAGGAGGCTGCTGGTGATGCTGACGATCACCGCCAGCATCGGAATGAGCGCCAGCACCGTTGCATAGGCCAGGGCCGAGGCGCGTACCGGGCAGCGGTTGCGGGTGAAACTTCTTCCGACGAGAATCCAGAAGTGGGCGAGCTTGTGCCAGTTCGAGAGGTTGGTTTGCGAGCGCAGCGCACGTCCGTCCAGCAACGCCTGGGCGCCCTCGCGAATCCTTTGAAATCCTGAGACTTTTTTGGCCATGCCGACCCCAGCAATGCTAACAGAGAAAAGAGCCAAGTCAATTATCGGAACTTTATCGTTGACACTTTGTCCGAGAATCAGAGTATCTCCCCCCAATGTTTGCCGCCTGTTTGGAAGCAGGCAAGGCATACAAATCCGTAACCTGAAAATCTATGAGCAATCAAACAATGCAAACGGCCAGCCAACTCCCTGGATACATCACAAGCGCAATCCCTAATCCCAAGGACAAGCGCGCGCCTTGGTACAAGAGCAGCGGCCCCACCTACGCAGGCGTCTTTCTTTGGTTCGCCTTTTGGGATCCAATCTCCAAGAACGGGCTTTCCCCCGGCACGTTAGGGGCGACGCTGGCGGGCATCGTAATTGGTGCTCTCATCTGCCACTTCCTGTTCTTTCTGGTTCCGGGCCGCTTGGGCATGCAGACCGGTTTGCCGCTGTACATTGTGGGCACGTCCACCTTCGGCGCCATGGGCGGTCTCATCATGCCGGGTTTACTCATGGGCATCCTTCAGTTTGGCTGGTTGGGGGTGAATACATTCTACTCGTCAACCGCCTTGGCGGCAGGCTTTAAGATGCCGGGCCTTTTTGTGCCGATCTGCATCATCTTTGCGTTGGGAGCAGCGTTTGTCGGGCTTAAAGGCATTCAATACGTGGCGAAGGTCTCGACCTATCTGCCGATCATCCCGCTGGTGGTGCTCATCATGGGCCTGGTCTTTTTCGCCGGGTCCGCAGGTGACTACAAGGCGGTGCCGGCCACGGCCGGCGAGGCGGCCGGCGGCGGCATCAATGCCATGTTGCTGATGATCAGTGCGATTGTCGGCTTTTTCGCCACCGCGGGAGCGGCGGGTGTGGATATTTGCATGGGCAACCGGAACAAGAGTGATGTCAGCATGGGCGGCATCGTCGGCATCGTCATTGCCATCATTCTTACGGCCGGCATCTCGTGCATCGTGATGGCAGGGGCCCATGCCTCTGGCGTGGTGGATGAGTCTGCCTTTCAGATGACCGCCGCGCTTGAAAAGAAGCTCTCCCCGGGGCTGTTCGCCACGGTGATAATCGGTCTGACCCTGGCAGCCTTTCCGGGTGCCTGCTTTTCTTCATTTATCGCCGCGAACAGTTTCAGAACGACCATGCCCAAGATTAACCCATTCATCTCCGTCGGCATCGGCGCGGTGGTCAGCATCATCCTTGCCGTGACGGGTATCGCGGGAAATCTGGCAGGCGTTTTTGGGCTGATCGGCGCTTCCTTCGGTCCGATCTGCGGCGCCATGATGGTGGACTATTTGCTCTCCGGTGGCAGGTGGACCGGTCCGCGCGCAGGGTTCAACCCCGCCGGCTGGATCGCTTGGGTATTGGGATTTATCGTTGGAATTCTTTCTAATCCAATGATCCCCGACATCGTCAGGCCGAATGTTCCCTTTGGCCCCGTGGCCTCTTTCATTGGCGTTGACAAGTTTTGGTCCCTCGTGTGCGTGTCTTGCTCTCCAGTGGCCGCGTTCATCGTTGGCACAGTAGTCTATTACCTCTGCGCCAAGATGGGCATGCGTTCCGCCGTGGTGCCGGTCTCCGGTGCGCTGGTCGAAGCGACGAAATAGTCCGCGGGATTGGTTTCTTGAAACCCGCCTTGGTCCTTCGGGCCGAGGCGGGTTTTTTCTTGCCGGTGCGGGGTTGTGGCAGGGCTTCTGCGAA
>JBAXCM010000510.1:0-3490 GCA_037141475.1 Verrucomicrobiota bacterium
TTTGAGCCATGCCGGAGGACAGGAATCGCTTGCGATTTTCTTTGATAAATTTGCCAAGCCGTTCCGGCTCATTTTTTATCTTTACCAATTACTGGCGCTCACGCTGACGGTTTTTGCGTTGGTGCGCTACTTGTTTGTGCCGCTGCAACTCACGGCCGGGCCGCTCTTTGCGCTGTACCTGTGCCTGATTGTTTTCGTGATTATGGCCGCCGGTTGCTTGTTCGGCGAGGAATTCGGGATTGAGAAGATCAAGCACAGCCACACACTGATGGGGTTGGTGCTGCTCGGGTGCATCGGTATCATCCTGCTCGGCTTGAGGCCGCTGGTGCCGGTTGCTTTCAGTTGGAGTTCGCCGTTTCCCAAGGAGTGGACCGGGCCGTCATTCTGGGGCTACGCGACGCCGTTGACCGTCGGCCTGCTGGTGGGGCCGTGGTTGGACCTGCAGCACTGGCAGCGGGCGATCCAGATTCACCGGGAGAAGACGTCCATCCGGATGAGCTATTTCTTCGGAGGCGGGATATTTTTCCTGCTGCTATTGTTCCATGGTTGCCTCGCTTGGTGGGTGATGGGCAAGGATGGGGGGCCGCTCTCCGCCATCGAAGCCCGCGACGGCTTCAAGTATGCTCATGATTTGGTCACCCGGTATTTCATGCGCAGCTACCACTCGGCCGGTTGGATGCCGATGGCGTACTTCACGTTTTTGTCGATCTGCGTTCTAACCACTCTGGACAGTGGCTACATCGCCCTCAAATGGTTTCTCGGCAGCAACGTCGACAAGAGCCAGAACATGCTCATCGGGCTCATTCCCAAACAGATTATTGCCTCGCCCATTCCGAGCTTCATGCTGGTGGGCGTGGTGACCCTCGGTGGCATCTGGGCCAAGCTCGAGTTGGAATACTTCATGGTGGCCTACGCTTCGTTTTTCGTTGGCTATGCGGCATTGGCGATTGCCCGCTGCTTTGTGCCTAACTCGCAGCAGCCGCTGCCGCAAATCCGCATGTTTTCGATGGCAAGCATGTCGATTGTGATATTCGCCTTTGGCTATCTCAACAGTCAGACGTCGCTTTTATTGCTAGGTTCGCTAATGCCGTTAGTGTATGTGTGCTGGCTGGTGTTCAACACGGATTTGCTGCGGGTGGTCCATGAGAAAGCCGGCGAAGTGATGGAGGCGGCGGCGGAGATACCGGCGATCCGCGCGATGACCCGCGCGGCCACCGCTGTGACCGGCTCGGACGTCAGGGCTCCGGAGCACGATCACGCGCTGGCGGGCCACTTCGAGGGCAAATGGTTTGTCTATTCGATGATCGCCACCTATGCGGATACCAACTCGGTGGGCAACGTGTATTTCGGGATGTATCCGATGTATGTCGGCAAGACGCGCGAATTGTTTTTCAACGCGACGATGCCGGAATTCGATTTGAAAACGACGAAATTTTATATTTTGACGCGATCGTTTGAGCACAAGTTTGTGCGGGAGGCGAGGGAGTTTGACCGGATCACGGTGAAGATTCGCATTGGCGAGTACAACCGCAAGTTCTGCACTCTGGAGCACCAGATTTTCAACTCGGACCACGCCCTGTTAGGCAAGGGCAAGCAGAGTTTGCTATTTGTTTCGGCCAAGGATTACAGTCTGCTAGATATTCCGCCGGAAGTTTACACCTCGTTCATCAGCTATGCCTGAGCGGTTTCCTCAGGCATCGGCGATGACTGTGCGATCGACGCCCCGCAGCTCAAACACCCGCAGGATGGTCGCCTCGATCAGGTTGCTGGGGCAGGAAGCACCGGCGGTGATTCCCACACTGATTGGTTGGTCGCTGAGCAGGGCGTGGGCGTAGCCGGTGGTGACTTCCTCGGCGCGATGGAGATCGAAGTGGACGATTTGCTCCAACGATTTAAGGCACGAGGCATCCCGGATAAAAAACGTCGGCAACTGGCGCTCGCCGATCTCGACGAGGTGGGCGGTGTTAGCGCTATTGTAGCCGCCACCGACGAGCAGAAGGTCGGGTGGTTCGCGCAATAATTCGAAAAGTGCGTCTTGCCGGTCCTGGGTGGCGCCGCAAATCGTGTCGAACACCCGCAGGCCGGAGGCATTGCCGTCGCGCTGGATGATGGCTTGGCGAAGGCGACGCTGGATTTCCTCGGTTTCACTTTTGAGCATGGTGGTTTGGTTGGCCACGCCGATGAGTTTCAGGTGCAGGTCGGGGTTGAAGCCCGGGGAGTGAGCGTGTCTGAAGCGAGCGAGAAAGGCGTCGTGCTGGCCATGGCCGCAGATGTAGTTGCAGACATAATCTGCGTCCTCGAGAGTGAGGATGACGAGGAATTGTCCCTCGCCGTGCTGGCCGAGGGCACGGGATGAGGTGGCTCGGGTTTCCTCGTGATTTTCCTTGCCGTGGATGATGGAGGTGACGCCCTCCTTGGCGTAGTCGCGGACGTGGCGCCAGACTTTCATGACATCGCCGCAGGTGGTATCGACGACCTGGCAGCCGCGCTGCTCGAGCTTGTCCATGAAGACGGTTGGCGCGCCAAAGGCCGGCACGATGACCACGTCCTGGTCGGTCAAGGTATCGTAGCTGGCGTCCAACTCGAACCATGGCAGGGAGGCGATGTTCATGTCGCGGAGCTGGCGGTTCACCTCCTGATTATGGATGATTTCGCCGATGAGGAACATTCGCTGCTGGGGAAATACCCGGCGGGCGGCGTAGGCCAGATCGATCGCCCGTTCCACGCCGTAACAGAACCCGAATTCTTTTGCGAGATGGACGGTGGTGTTGCCGATGGTGAGGTAACCGCCACGGCCGCGTAGTTTTTCCACGGTGGATGACTGGTAGTGGCGGGCCACTTCGGCGGCCACCAGCTCCATCACTTCAGGCCGCCGCAAATTCACCCGGGGCTTGGCGGCAGCGGCAGCGGGGGGGGGGACATCGGCGGCGTTCATCGGCGTATTCTTAAGCCCAAAATCCCTCCTTACCAACTCATTTCATCGGCTTGGAGTCCACGATCCCCACAATTTGTCTGTCTCTAAATACGGGGATTGACTCGCCGGGCAATCGGCCTGATGACTTGCGCCGGTTTAGTTCCCCATCCCACCCCCAAAATTCCATGGAAGACGTCATCATCATCGGCACCGGTTGCGCCGGTTACACCGCAGCTATTTACACCGCCCGCGCCAACCTCAATCCGCTCATGCTATCCGGCACCCAGCCCGGCGGCCAACTCACCACCACCACCGAGGTGGAGAATTTTCCGGGTCATCCGGAGGGGATCATGGGGCCGGAACTGATGATGAAAATGCAGGCACAGGCTGAGAAATTTGGGGCGCGTATTGCATGGGCCAGTGTTGAGGGCGTTACGCGGCGGGATGACGGCAGTTTTCTGGTGAGTGCTGGAGCGGAGAGTTTTGAGGCGAAAACGATCATCGTGGCGACAGGCGCTGCCCCCCGCCATCTCGGCCTGCCAAATGAAAAATCCCTCATCGGCCACGGCCTCACCT
>JBAXCM010000511.1:0-3486 GCA_037141475.1 Verrucomicrobiota bacterium
TTCACGGACAATTTGTTTTTTGTCACCGGCGGGTTTCCGGAATCGCATATTGTCGCCATCCGACCGGACGGAGCAGGCAACGTCACCGACACCCACATCGCTTGGCGCGACACCGAGGGCGTCTCCTACGTTCCCTCCCCGATCGCCCACGGCAAGTATTTCTTCGTCGTCGCCGACCGCGGCCTAGCCACTTGCTTTGAGGCGAAGACCGGCCAGCGGATGTGGCAGGAAAAACTCGGCCGCCATCACAGTGCATCGGCGCTTGCCGCAGGCGGAAACCTTTATTTCCTTGATGACGACGGCAAGATGTTCGTACTCAAAGCCGGCCCTAACTTCGAGGTGATTGCCAAAAATAACCTTGGCGAGGAATGCTACGCGTCTCCCGCTATCAGCCGTGGCCAGATTTTCATCCGCACCCTCAGCAACCTCTACTGCATCGGCACACACCAAGCGCAACAACAGAAATAACCAAATCTATGAACCTCGGTGGATTTTCGTGGAAACGCTTGTTGGGGATACGACCCCCCTCAACACCTCCCATGACCCATCCCGCCGAGACACTCTGGGCTGAACACGCAGCGGTTGACGTCCATAAGGCTGAAGTGCAAATGCTTCACGATGCCTGTGCGCTCGCCGGGATTACCACGCAGCCACCAACGGAAGACGCGCCTGTCCCCATGCCCCTGGACGCCCGGGCGACATTGATCGAACCTGGGAATGCACCGGATCCGGTTGTCCTCGCACGGATACAGGAGCTCTTCCACGGACTAATCCGTTCACGTGCACGCGAGGGAGGCATACCGATGCCCAAGCATCTCCCGTCGCTTCACGACCTGCGGGTGGACGAAGCCGAGCCACGCTGGTTCGCCGTGCCGGGGATGTACGGCGGGTTCTCGTTTCGCCTTCAAGCACACGCACTCGGTCCACGGATCGTGACCGAGTCCTGGTGTCGAGTGGTAGACGGCTCCGGCATGCGCCACACGATCACGCCAACGCAGGTGGTTCTCGACGAGCAAGGTTTCGTGTAGGGGGTGCCATTGCTAGGTGACGGATCAATGACAGCGCTCACCTTGCCTCCGCCCACATCCCGGCATCCAACTTGTCGGAGCGCGCGTTGTTGATCGATGGATTGAAACTCCGGGAAAATCCCCAGCGCATCATCTCCACCCGCTCGTCCGCCAACACCACAATGCCAGGATCAGACGGGCGCACCAAGGATGCGGCGAACTTCCCAACCGCCGCCGACACCTTGGCCCTAACGCCCTTGTCCGCGCCTTTCTTCGGGGTGATCCGGTAGCAGTTGCACATGGGACCAATCTACGACCCGAGATACGCCGGGCAACCGCGAAATTCGATGCGAGCGCCTGCGCCTATGGGAAGCGCCAGACAGGGAACGACACTTGCCAAGTGTCGTGTTATTGCGTTGAGGCAGACGGGACTTGGCAAGTCCCGCTCCATGGGTGCCGCCCGCTCAGCACGAGGGAAGCGCCGGGCAGGGAACGACACTTGCCAAGTGTCGTCTTCTTGCGTTGAGACAGACGGGACTTGGCAAGTCCCGCTCCTTGCCCCCCCCCTTTCAGGGCATTTCCTCATCCAAATCTGCTAAAATACAATTGTCTTTCACCTGTTATCGTGCTAAAATACAACCCAACATGAAGCGAAAAGCTGAACATTTTTTGTCCGAGTGGCGGCAGCAACCCGTTCACAAGCCATTGGTACTGAGAGGGGCGAGGCAGGTTGGCAAGACCTATTTGGTGGAGAATTGGGGCCTGCAGCACTTCAAATCCGTGCTCAAGGTGGATTTTGAGCGGGAGCGGGACTTGCACAGCCTGTTTTCGCAGGCAGAGCCCAAACGCTTGCTGGAGGAATTGGCGCTATTGAAGGGGCAATCGGTCACTCCGGGCGAAACCCTGCTGTTTCTCGATGAGATTCAGGCGTGCCCACCCGCATTGGCAATGCTGCGCTATTTTCATGAACTGCTTCCGCAATTGCACGTGATTGCGGCGGGGTCGCTGCTCGATTTCGCGCTGCGCGAGTTCAAGTATTCCATGCCGGTGGGGCGGATCGAATTCCTGCACTTGCACCCGATGTCATTCGAGGAATTCGTCGCGGCAACCGAGGGCGAGGCGCTGGCTGACTACCTCGCGCAGTGGACCCTGGCGCAACCGCCGTCAGAGGCAATGGCCAATAAATTGTTAGATTCGGTGCGGCGATACTTTTTTGTAGGGGGGATGCCCGAGGCAGTGCGGGCCTATGCGGAGCGGAAAGATTTGCTGGAGGTGCAACGCATTCAGACGGCGCTGGTGGAGACGGTGCAAGCGGACTTCGCAAAATACGGCGCGCGGCGACTGCATGAATTGATGCGCAAAACCTACCGCCACATCGCGGCGAACGTGGGCCGCAAAATCAAGTTCGTGAACATCAGCAGGCAAGAGCGCTCGGCGGACGTCCGGCGGGCGCTGGAATTGTTAGTCCTGAGCCGGGTGGTACATCCGGTGGTGCACACGTCAGCTAACGGCCTGCCGCTGGGAGCGGAGCGCGACGAACGGCACTTCAAAGCGCTGTTTCTGGATATCGGCTTGGCCAACCGTATCTGCGGGCTCCCACTGGTGGGAACTGAGGAATTGATCACTGTGAACGAAGGCGCTCTGGCGGAACAGTTTGTGGGGCAGCAATTGTTGGCTGCCGCGCCGGCGTTTGAAGACCCGCAGTTGTATTACTGGGTCCGCGAGGCCCGCAATGCCAACGCCGAGGTGGATTTCGTCATCAGCCGTCATCAAGACATTCTGCCAGTGGAAGTGAAAGCGGGAAAATCCGGAACCCTGCGTTCGATGTTTCAGTTCCTGCACGAGAAGAGCCGCTTGCGGGCGCTGCGGTTTCACACCGGATCCCCCGCCCTGGAAAAGGTGAAACTGCCGGGATATGAGGCAACGACGGTGGAACTGCTCTCATTGCCCCTGTACGCAGTGGGCCAGGTGGACCGCCTCCTCACAACTTCCGAACAAACCCCCGGCGCATGATCTCCACCCGCTCGCCGGACAGGGAACGACACTTGCCAAGTGTCGTCTTCTTGCATTGAGGCAGACGGGCCTTGGCAAGTCCCGCTCCATGGGTGCTGCTGCTTCGTGGCGAGGCCGTGCTCCAATTTGAATCCGGCGTATCCCTCACACTCACCGCCGGCGATCCTCTTCTCATCCCCGCCCATTGCCGCCACCGCCTCTTCTCTTCGTTTCGCATTTCATGCTTGGGATTTCATGCTTTCTCTTCCCTCTGGCTCGCCTTGCACTATCAGGAGGAACCTGACGCCGCGCGTCCGCAATGATCTCCCTCTCCTTCAATGTTTATATGAAACCGAGCCCTTGTCATCGATGACGAGATAACAACGTCTCCACGATATCCACATCCAGTTTCTTGTTTTGCGGCCCAAGAAACAGGTAGAACGTGAGGTTCTTCCCGCCCACCACCGAGCCATCGATCGTTTTAACA
>JBAXCM010000512.1:0-3481 GCA_037141475.1 Verrucomicrobiota bacterium
GACCTGCACGTCATCGAGCCAGGCCGGGTCGGTGGCACAGAGTTCGATTTTGCCGATGATGCCGTTCCAGTTCGTCTGTGTGCGCTCGTCCACCGCATGGGCCGGACCGACCGGCGGCAGCTTGGCGTTGTCGATCAACACGGTGATCGTGTGCTCACCCGGCGTCATCGCCGCAGTCAGGTCGAATACTTGCGGGGCACTGAGCGTGTCATCCCCGCCGCAAAACTTTCCATCAACCCACACACTGCTATGCTTGGTGCGCTCCAGGAACAGCGCGACGCGCTTGCCTTTCCAGGCGTCAGGAATCGTTACCTCGCGCTGGTACCAGGCCGGCCCCTTCCAGTACCAGACGCGCGAGAGCCGGTCGATGGCCTGCTCGTCCTTGTGAATGCCCTTGTGGTTCTCATCCGTGGTGCCCGGCAGTTGCACGGTGTCGTCGAATATTTGGGCGAACCACTTTTCGTTGACTCCAACATCCCCCGCATCGAGGCGGAATTTCCAGGTCCCGGCAAGCGGCAGCGTGCCTTCCTCATCCGCCAAAGCTGATTGGCCGGTAGCAAGGAAAATGACCATGGCCAGAATTCTCCTCAGGGTCGGGGCTGTGACTTCTACTGTTGTCATGATGCTGAAATCCAATGGATGTTGAGTGGTTTCATCAGAGGAGTCGTATTCTGCCTCATCGTGGTGTCCTGCCGCCGGGCCCTCGCAGGGTGGTTGGGGTTGCCATCGAGAACCAGCAGGAAATTGTACGAATCACACATGCAATGATCATAAAATTGACTCTGCCACATTCCCTCGATTGGGTGTCTCGTGAGACCAAGAATCGATCTCATCAACAAACCGATGGCTAGAAGGTTCAATAGGCCCCCACCAACGAACTTGACTCGACGCTTCCTGTTCATTCTACTTGGCTAGCGAGCCGGTTCAGCGGCCTGCGGAGCGGGCCACCTGCACCCGATGGTTGACCTAAGCCGCTCCGCAGCAACGAGTTGCAAGAGGCCGGAAGTGGAGGTGGTGTTGCTCCTTGGTGGCGTTTGAAGGGTTTGGAGGTCAATGTCGGCGAGCCGTGAAGCACCATAAAAGCAAACAGCCAAGCGGTCAATCCGGAAAACCTGTGTCAAAACCAGCCGCCAAACTTGCCGATCGAAACGCTGCAAAGCCAGCCAAAAAGGCCACCTGGAAATCTGCCGCAAAACCAGCAGCGAAGCAGATCAGCAGCCAGGGGACGAAACCAGCGACAGCCACCCTGCCGTTGGCAAGGTCCATCCCATGCCCCCAGTCCCATTGCCATTTCAAAAGCACTGACGCGGAATGCTCAAAAAATATGCAGTGAGGTTCTGAAAATACCTCAGTTTTTATGAAAAAAAGACAATTAAATCATTGGTCGAATCGTCGCGCATTGTGTATAAGACCCGCGTTGTTGCCCTTGCTCACGGCGGGGGAGGCGATGCCTATCTGACGATTTCACAGCCGCCACCTCCTCGTCCATTGACTTAGCTACAAATTCCTTCCTTCAGCCAGCCCCATTTTCAAGATGCAAACCATGTTGCACAAATCCCTCTGCACGCAGCTGAGTGCCGTACCTAAACCGGCCAATGCACGATCTCTCGTCCGCTGGCTCGGCTCCGCGCTGCTCCTGCGCAGCCGCAGCAACAACCGCACCCCAAGAGGCAGATGAACGACCCTCGTATCGAAACCGGCTACTTCAGCGATGATCCGCACTTGCGTGGAGGGCTGCTCATCGGAACTTGGTGGATCCCCACTTGGCTGATTATCTTGGTTGCTAGCATGGTCGTGGTAGGGATTGGGGCCAAGCCCGCCTACTTGGCCTGGCACAACCACGGGACTGATGGTTGCTTGGCCGCAGCTCAACAAGCGGCGGCCAGCAACCAATGGGCCACCGTCCGCGACCAGGCTCACAGGGTCTTGCTGGCGCGGCCGGGTGACATCGTCGCCCATCGGCTATGGACGCGGGCGCTGGCCAAGCTGGGAGATGCTCGGACCTATCAGGCTGCCGGGAGTCTGCTCAGGTCTCCGCATGCCAGCCGGGAGGACCGACTGGAGGCCTTGCAGATGATGGTGGCCCAAGCACCCCAAAGCCTTGCCCTCAGCGCTTATGACAACTTGCCGGTAGCCCTGCGCGATGATGCGGAATTTCGCGCCGCACTCAACCCGCTGCTCCTCCAACTCGGCGAATTTGAACTCGCCGAAACCCGGCTCCGCGAAGTCATCCAACCCACCGCCTCTCCCACCGTCCACCTTGAGCTGCTCCGCGTCCTGTGCGACCATCCAAGCCCCGACCGGCTGGCCGAGGCTCGCTCGATTTTTGCCAAACTCATATCGAACAAGTCGGATGGCGCTGCTCTGACAGCCATGCTGCTGCTAGGCGAAGTGTCCGGTGGCTTGGCACCCGGTGAAGCGCTGCCGGACCTCGCCAAGTGGCTCGACTTGCAGGCCGGTGCCCGTGCCAGCCATCATTTGCTGGTGATGGATCAGGCCATCGCGGCCCGCCCCGACGGCGCGCAGGCCATGTATGACTCAGCCATCGCGCGCTTTCTAACGAGTGACCCGGGAGGACTCGGCAACTGGTTGATTCGTCACCAGCAAGCCGAAACTGCCGCCCAGCTGCTCACTGAACCCGCCAAAACCCGCGCAGACGCCTGGCTTGCCCGACTTTCCGCCCTGCAGGCCTTGCATCGTGAATCGGCCGTCGAAGCCGCGCTCGCCGCAGCACCGGCGGAGGTCGATCCGGTGGACGCCGCGCTGGCGCAAGCCAAGTTCGAATGGGCTCGCGGCAAGCCGGACGCCGCCGCGATCGCGTTGACCCACGCGATGAGCCATGCCGCATTGGACAGCAGCCGCAACCGCTTCATTGAGATCGCACGGCTAGCCGATGACCACGGAGCGGATGCGTCGGCCGAGAATGCCTGGGTGAGAGCCATCCGCATGGGTTGGGGGCCCTTGCCGCCGTATTCCAAGCTGCTGCGGCTGTTTGAGATGCTGGCCGCCAAAGACCGCAGCGAGGACCTGCTGGCGATGTATCGGGAGCTGCTGCGCTTCGAGCCGAACAACCCGGAGTTGCTCAACCAATTCCATTATCTCGCCCTCATCCACGGCGCGATGCTACCCTCTGAGGTCATCTACACCCAATCAAAATTGATCGCCAACCATCCGGACGTTGAAGAGTTCAACGCCACATTAATGTTCGCTAACATACTTGGCGGCCACCCGGAGGACGCCTTGGCCTGCTTGCCAGCCTTGCGCACCAGCAAGCGCGTGCCGCTGATGATGAAGATTGCTCTGGAAGGCAGTGCCCTGATTGTAGCGGGAGAAACCACAACGGGAACAGCTTTACTCGACGACGTCAATTGGACCGAGTTCAAACGCCAGGAACGCAGTGTGTTCCGCCGCATCCAAGCCAAACAAATCGTCGGCCAGCCCCTGAGAGAGCCGACGATCCCAAGCGTCGTCACAGCTCCAG
>JBAXCM010000513.1:0-3469 GCA_037141475.1 Verrucomicrobiota bacterium
CAATAGATAGCGGCCGTACTGGAACATCAGCGCCGCCAGTTGCGGGTCGTTCGCCGGAATGTGGTCGGTGAGCCGCTGATCGGTAGGCAGCGCAGAAGCCGCCGTCTCTGGCAAACTCAGTTTGACGGAGCCGAAGGATTTTTCGTGGTCGGCGACGTGCGCGGATCGCAACGTCTCAAATGGGGTGTTGTTGACATGGGCGAGGTAGTCGCGGACCCTCGCAGCGGGGTCGCCGCTAACGTCATTGTAGCGCTTGAAGTTGGTTGCGGCGGCGATGATCAAGGTGACCGCGTCGGCTCCTTCGATAGACACGCCCTCCTTGCTAACAACGCGCTTGCCGCCATCGGCCAGCACCCGGGCTCGGCCCTCGTAGCGGACGCGGCCCTCGATGCCCGCCATGCTGCCGGTTTTTCCGCGCAGCACCAGTTCTCCCTCTGGGGTGACCTCGGTGGTGAACGATTCGTCGCCGGGCTCCTTGGTGTTAGGGATGCCGGCGAGCTTGGCGGCAACGCTGACCGAGCCAGGCTTGTTAGCGGAGATGCGAACGACCACCACCTGATGAGGGGCGCTGGCAAAGACTTCGCGCCGGAATGTGGTGCCACCGGCTTGATAGGTGACGCTGGCAACTCCCGTGGTTAGGTCGAGGTCGCGGCAGTATGCGGTGGCGGATTGGTGGTCTTTTGGAAACTCCAATAGCAGGTCGCCGAGCGGCTGGTATTTCATTTGATCGACCGGCTTGCCCATCATGGTTTTGTTGAATAAGGCCTCGGCGTCGCACTCCTTGCCGGCGAAAACAAGGCGGCGAATTTCGGGCAACGCCTCGGGGCCGCCACTGCGGCTCGGATCATAGGGGCCGCCGGTCCAGATCGTTTGCTCGTTGAGGTTGATGCGCTCGCTGGCGGTGCCGCCAAACACCATCGCCCCGAGCCGGCCATTGCCCACCGGCAGAGCTTCAATCCACTTGGCGGCTGGCTGTGCGTACCACATCATGGTGGCCGCGGCTGCAGGCTTCAACGTCGGGTGGACGGGTTGCGGGTGGTTGCCGGGCTGCTTCTTCTCGAAACCGGTTTGGACGGGACCCCAGATGGTCGTCATCAGTTGATAGATGTCAGGTTCCGCAGTCATCAGTTCGGCGCGGTTGAACGGGAAAAAGTCGTTGCTGCCGAAGTACGATTCGGTCATTTCCGCGAAAAACTCTTTGTGGTCCGTCAGGCCGTAGTGGCGGACGTGTTGGCCGGTGATGAGAAGGGCGGAATCGCCGTGGCCGCTGGCCTTGTAGCGGGTGTAGGTATCACGGATGCGAGCTTCGTCGAAGCCGAGCACTTGGTCGTGATAGGCGTGGGCGAGTTCGTGAAGCAGGCACCAGGGTTGGACGTTGATCTGGCGCGGCTCCAGCAACTCGGTGGCCTCTGGGATATGGACGCAATGGGCGAGGTCGGCGGCATAGCCATTCTCGACCAGCCACTCGGCCTCCGGATGGTACTGCATGGGCCGCAGTTTCCCGTGGCTAAGGTCGAGCACGATGGTGACGCCCTGCAACTTGGCCAGGCAAAACGGGCGGACCACTGCCTTGATGTCGGACAGGCGGGCTTCGAGATTTTTGAGGATGCGGGTGCCCAATTCCTGGTTGGGTGGCTGGAGCAGGCGGTCATCGACGCGCACGTTCCAACCTTCGACGGAGCGAATACTGCGTGAGGCGGGCTTGGGCGGTTCCGGCGTGGATTCGGCGGCGTGGGCACCCAAGCATAGGCCGAGTTGAAGGGCGCTTCCAACAATCAATTGGGACATGGTCATAGTGGGAGTGGGGGCGGAAATGAACGGTTACGGACCCGAGTGTGTGCGAGGATTCGCTCGCTGCCAAGCCAATCGTCTCGGGATTGCACCACACAATGAGCTTGCCTGTCGGGGAGCTCTGCCACAGCCTCAGGCCATGGAGAGGAGACGGGACTATCTATCGTTGCTGGCGCTGCGCTTGCGTGTCGGCCTTGGGCTGTGGTTTGTCTGGAGCGGTTACCAATTGGTTTTTGTCAGCGGCTTGACCCACTTCACTCAGGCCGTGGGCAATTACAAAATAGTAGGTGCGCCTTGGGATGCGCTGGTTGCCTACACTCTGCCGTGGTTCCAGATAGTCACGGGCGCATGCCTAGCGCTGGGCGCACCGCGGCGGGGTGCGATTCTGGCGGGCTGCGGACTGGTGACCACCTTTGCGGTGGCCATCGGTTGGGCTTGGCGTCATAAACTCAACATTGCCTGTGGCTGCCATGGCGGCGACGAGCCGATCCAATATTGGTGGAAAGTCTTGGAGTTTTATGCCTATTATGAGGCGTTTGCCTTCCTTTGGTGGATCGAGGCTCGGAACTCAAAGCTCCGAGTTTAGGGCCAGTGCCCCGAGCGCTTTAGGCATTTCCTGCGGCCGCAGGCTTGAAACTCAGGACCTCTGAGATTAGGGCCAGTGGGTGATGGATTTGAGGAAGGCGAGGCGCAGTTCGATATCGGCGCGGGTAATCTCCTGCAGGCGACGGGTCGAGAATGCCTCGCAAGTGAAGGACGCCACCACCGACCCCTCGACCACCGCCTGGCGGATGTCGTCAAAGGTGAATGCTTCGCGTCCGGTGGCAGCCAGATAACCGGCCAGCGCGCCTAGAAACGAATCGCCGGCACCGGTGGGGTCAGCCACCTCGTGCAGCGGAAAGGCAGCACAACGGAAAAAGTTGGATGACGAGAGGCCGGGGGTATCACCGGCGGCAAACAGCATCGCCCCGAACTCACCGAGCTTGATGACCACAAAGCGCGGGCCTTTGGCAAGCAGGCGCTGGCCTGCCACTACTAGATTGCTAGTTGCCACAAATTCGCGGGCTTCGCTTTCGTTGATGACGAGAAGGTCGATGCGCTTGAGCACGTCGTGAAGGCGCTCGTTGGCGATGTGAATCCAGAGGTCCATGGTGTCGGCCACGACGAACGGATGGGCCGCGGTGCATTGGTCGAGCATCTGGATTTGGTTTTCCGGAGCCATGTTGGCGAGGATGATCACCGGCGCACCGGCCAGTGCTGCGGGCACTTTGACGCTCCAGTTTTCCAGCACATTGATATCAACTTGGCGGGTGGTGCGGTCGTTCATGTTCTCATGGTATTCACCGGACCATGAGAAGGAATCGCCGGATGAGCGCTCGAGACCGTCGAGCGTGATGCCGCGGCTCTGTAACATTGCGAGGTGTTCTTGCGGAAAATCCTTGCCGATGATGCCGACGAGATGCACCGGGTTGGTGTAGTAGGAGGCGGCGAGCGCGGCGTACGAGGCGGATCCTCCGAGCAGGTTGGCGGCCTCTGCTGTGGGGGTTTTGACGTGGTCAATGGCGACGGTGCCGCCGATGATGATGGGGGACATGGTGGGTGTTGGTTATTGGTTATTGGCTGTTAAATTTTCAACCATCAACTATTTAAACAACACCACATCTATATGAGAAAAAAC
>JBAXCM010000514.1:0-3462 GCA_037141475.1 Verrucomicrobiota bacterium
CGTTGAGGTTGAAGCCGTAGCTGGTGTTCGTGCTGCCGGGGTTTTCCCATTCGAAGCCGAGGTTTTTGCCGGCAATCTCGTTGTCGCCGGTGGAAATGTAATCGCAATGCGGCGGGGGGATTTTGGCCGGGAAGCGGCAGCCCTGGATCCGGCTGTTGATCAGGCATTGCGGGCGCAGCTTGCGGATCGATTGATAGAGACCCTCGACCTGGGCGTCGGTCTTCATGTCGATCTCATCGAACCACAGCATGTCTGGCTGATATTTCGTTAGCAACTCCTCGACCTGCGGCCGGGCAAAGGTGGCGACGTAGTGATCGAAATCCTCGCGTTTTGAATCGGGGAAATCCCAGACGTTGCTCTGTTTGTAACGGTTGCCCGGGCCCTGCGGCCGGTACCAATCGCGGTCAACCGAGTAGTAGCAACCAAAGCGCAGGCCGGCGGTGTGGCAAGCGTCCACCAACTCGCGGGTGACATCGCGCTTGAAGGGGGTGGCATCGACGACGTTGTAGGGCGTGAGCGCGGATTTGAACATGCTGAAACCGTCGTGGTGCTTGGTGGTTAGGACTAGATATTTCATGCCGGCCTTTTTGGCGAGGGCGGCCCAGGCAGCGGCATCGAATTGGGTCGGATTGAATTTGGTGGCGAGTTGGCTGTACTCCTTGGCGGGGATTTTTTCCGAGAACATGAGCCATTCCGAATAACCGGTTGAGTACACCTTACCTTTCCACACGCCGCCGGGAATGGCATACAAGCCCCAATGCACGAACATGCCGAAGCGGGCCTCGCGCCACCACTCGATGCGCTGCTCACGGGTCGGCTGCGCCGGTGTGGCAGCGGCATCCGCAGGTTGGTTAGGTCCGGGAGCCGCCGGCGCGCTGGCGAGCGGCAGGGCGGCGAACATGAGAGTGGCGAAGGCCTGCTTCCAGGGCGCGGAAAATTTTTTTTGTGGGGTGTTCATTGGGTGAAATGAGAGGGCGGAGAAGATGAGGCAAAGTGGGATACCTGTCAAATCCGATAAGGAGTGGGACCGTCCGCATGGGGTTAGCATGAAGCGCGGGATTGAGCGGCGCTGCGGGTGCAGGCGCTGGACGGGCGTTTTCTGAATTGCTCTGGACCATGAATGGCCAATGAGCAGCGCGGTGCCCTCATGCATTGGCTGTCCATGAGCATGCCGGCTCAAGCCGGCGCTCCGTTCGCTGCAATACCCCGGCTCTCACACACGGCCAAGCTGGCCGTGCCCCTCTGGACGACAACACCAAAAAAAGAGGTGGCGAGCTGGGCAGCTGTCGCGTGCCCGGGCTCCCCACCTCTTGGTTAGATGCGGTTGTTGATCAGGTTGCGCTTATTCGCCGGGGCTCCACTCTTCGGAGGCGGCGGCGGCGAGGTTGAATGCCTGTTCGAGGCCGACCATTTCGCTGGACGGACGGAGGCTTTCGAAGTTGGCGCTTTCCTTCTTGAGCTGTTCGTCGCTGTAGTTGACGGCCTTGATGGAGAGGCCGATGCGGCGCTCGACCTTGTCGACCTTGATGACGCGGGCTTCGACGGGCTCGCCGACCTTGATGATGTCCTTGACCTTTTCCACATGGTCCTCGCTGAGTTGCGAGATATGGATAAGGCCGTCGATATCCCCATCGAGGCTGATGAAGGCACCGAAGGAAGCGATTTTGGCAACGGTGCCGCGGACGAGGTCGCCGACCTTGAAGCGACCGTCGATGAGGCTCCATGGATCGTCTTCGGTTTGTTTGATGCCGAGGGACACGCGTTGGTTGGCTTTGTCGATGGCCAGCACGATGGCTTCCACTTCGTCGTTCTTTTTGAGAACTTCGGACGGGTGGTTGATTTTGCGGGTCCAGGACATGTCGGAGACGTGGATCATGCCATCAATGCCTTCTTCGAGTTCCACAAACGCGCCGTAAGCGGTGAGGTTGCGGACCGGGCCCTTGATGGTGGCGCCGACCGGGTAGCGGAGTTCGATTTCATCCCATGGGTTGGTATCGAGCTGGCGGACGCCGAGGGAGATTTTTTGTTCCTCGATGCTGATGCCGAGAACGACGGCGTGGATTTCCTGGCCAATTTCGAGCACGTCGCTGGGGCGGGTGATACGTTTGACCCACGAGAGTTCGGAGACGTGGACAAGACCTTCGACACCGCGTTCGATTTCGACAAAAGCGCCGTAAGGGAGGAGCTTGGTGACGCGGCCGCGGACGTTGTGGCCGATCGGGTACTTGCGCTCGATGTCTTCCCATGGGTTTTCCGACATTTGCTTGAGGCCCAGCGAGACGCGTTCCTTTTCGCGGTCCACGTCGAGGATGACCACATCCACCGATTGGCCAATGTGCAACAATTCGGACGGATGGTTGATGCGACCCCACGACATATCCGTGATGTGCAGCAGCCCGTCCATGCCCTGGAGATCGACGAAGGCACCGAAATCGGTGATATTCTTGATCGCGCCAGTGACCTTGTCGCCGATTTTGACGGTTTGGAGGAAGCGTTGGCGCAGTTCCGAGCGTTCGGCCTCGATGACCTCGCGGCGGGACAGCACAATGTTTTTGCGCTCGTCGTTGACCTTGACGATCTTGAATTCGTAAACGTTGCCAACGTATTCGTTGAGATCCTTGGGGGGAATGATGTCCACTTGGGAGCCGGGCAGGAACGCTTCCACGCCGACGTTGACGGTGAGACCGCCTTTGACAACGGCCTTGACTTTGCCTCGGACCAGACCGCCGTCTTGGAAAACCTTGACGATCTTTTCCCAGTTCTGCTTGTGGGCGGCTTTTTCCTTGGAGAGGACAACCATGCCCTCTTCATTTTCGAGTTTTTCGAGGAGGACTTCGATTTCGTCGCCGATTTCGATCTCTTCATCTTCGAATTCATTGGACGGGATGGCGCCTTCTGACTTGTAGCCGACGTCCACTAGAACGACTTGGGGGCGGATTTCCAGAATCGTGCCCTTGACGATCGACCCTTCGCGGAATTCGCGAAATTTGGAGTCGATCAGTTCGTTCAGTTCTTTATTGGTGGGTTCCGCGAGAACGGTACTCATGTTGTGTTTGGTTTGGGGTTGTGTTGGGGGTTCGTTTTCCTGCCGATGTTGCCCCGGGAAAGTGGCTTCTGGCAAGGCACCGGGGCTCCAACCGCCTGCCAGAAGAAAGAAAAACGGACGCCGAAACTAGCGGCCGGGCGACCAATGGCAAGACCAAAGAACGGGTTTTTTCGGGAAAAGCGCGGGTGGCAAGTCGAGAAACGGCCGAAAGCTCACCGCAAAGCCGGTTCGGCTGAGCTCGCCGAACGCGCAAAGGTCGCAAAGGGACGCGGAGCAAAGCAGGATTTTCTGGGGGATTGTGCCCGGCGAACATGCGCAGGCGCGGCGCGCTCATGGAATCCTGCAATTTTGGCCCATGTATCGCGCTCCTGTTTTCAGCCTGTAACCCAATATTCTTGACTAATTGCTAAATTGAT
>JBAXCM010000515.1:0-3453 GCA_037141475.1 Verrucomicrobiota bacterium
CAGCGAATAAATATCCGCCCGGCCATCGATCTCGCGTCCCATGCCTTGTTCCGGCGCCATATATTCGGGCGTGCCGATCGCGGCGTTCATCCCGGTCAGGGTGCCGCTGCCTTCCTTGCTGAGACTGCCGCTGCCGCTGATCACACTGCCAATCGTGCTGGCCGCTTGGATCGTCGAGATATAGGCCGGGCCGTTGAGGACGATCTGCCCGGCACCGGACACCAGTGAGCCATTGGCCCCGGCGATCAGGCGGCCGCTGTTGAAATTGAGGCGGCCGTTGGCATTGTTCAGAAGGACGCCCGCGGTGTAGTTTGCCGTTTGTCCGAGCGTCAGCGTGCTGGTCCCTGTGCCGTTGCCGAGATTGATCGATGTGTTGCCGTTCGACGTAGATCCCAGCACATAGAGCGAGGTGTTCGTCAATGTCATGCTGGCATTGCTGCTGATATCAATATGGTTGTTGTCACCGCCATCGATGAGTGTGCCCGGGCCTGCTCCACTTGCGGTGCCGCCGACGACCAAAGGCAGTGCCGTGGTCATATTGAATGCCGATCTTGGGCCGGTAATTTCGAGGTAGTTGCTGCTGCCGCCTGCCGCTTGGCTGTTCTGCTGGCCTTTGCCGCCAATGGAAAAATTGCGTGAGGTGCCGCTGGCAGTTAGGTTAATCACACCGCCCGCCTGAATCGACACAAAGTTTGATGTGGCCGTGCTGCCCGAACCAATTTCAAACACCCCGTTGGTGCTGCCATTCAATGTAACGGTGGCGGAACTGCCAGCCCCCGTGCCAAGGATCGTGGCTGAGTTGTGAGACCCGCCGCCATCACCCACGCCAAGTCTCGATGCCCTGAGCAGCCCACCATTGCTCACGGTAAGGCTGTTATTACTGCCACCCATTCCGACATCAAGAATTTGGTTGGATCCGAAAGAAACAGTCGAACTCGTGCCGCTAATGGTCATCGAATTGCCGGTGGCGGCGGCAAGGGCGCCAATTGTCCAGGTGTTCGTCCCTCCGCCATTCGTCTGCGCGACGTAGGCTCCATTGTTAACCGTCAGCGAGTTACCCGAGGACGCATAGCCCATCGTCATGCGGCCGCCGTTACCGCTCAGGTTGAACGTCGGGCCCGTCGCGCTGCCGGGTGTGGAAAACACGACGGCGTTATTGCCAGTGGTCGCCAAGCCAGCGGAGAAACTTGAATTGCCGATATAGAGACTGCGAATGCCCGTGCCGCTGGCGATTGTGCCGCCGCCGCTCAAATTCCATGTGTTGCCAGACGAGACGCTGCCGACGATGAACGAACCGGCAGTGACGGTGTTGACGCCACTGGTGGTCAGGGTGCCGCCACTTCCGGCAGTTCCGCTGACGCTGTTACTTTCAACCGTGAAGCCCGCGCTGCCTGCAAGAGGGGCGCTAATCGATGCACTCAGGCCGTCGTTCACCACCACCGCGCACGGCGTGGTCAGGGCGAGGTTATAACCGCCACTTTGGGCGAGAACGTCGTTGTTAACATTGAACGTCACCCCGTTGGCGGAAATTCCTGACGCGTTGATGGTGACGGTGCTGTCGGAGCTGCCTCCGAAGACGGCAGTGGCGCCATTGATCCACGAACCACCGAAGTTGGCATCAACCAAATTCCAGTTGTCTGTGCCAACACCGTTATCCCATGTTAGACTGGCGGCATTGGCGGAAGTGACGGCAAAAAGCACGCTCAGAGCGCTGGCCAAAGGACCGGCGGCGAGTCTGCGGCTGCGGATAGAATGAATCATCAAATAGCGGGTTTTCATGAATTGTGGTTTTCTTTGGTTTTAGTCGTATCAGGGAAATATTGCGGCATCATGCACTGGCGTCGTTTGACACATATCTGACAGAAGAAAAATGGCACACACGGTCATGAGTCCAAGCAAAAATCAAAAAATGAGAATTATTTACTGCCATGCCAGGATGTCGGGCGGCTGGAGTCCTTGAATAGCCAAGGTTTTTTCGTTAGGTCAAGTTTTCTGCTCTTGTGTCTTCAAGTCTTGTGTCTTGCTTCTTGTGCCTGAGGCGCAGCCCCGCTAGCTAGATCTCTTGATTGGAGAGCCAACGGAACGAGACGATCTTGAAGCGGCGGCCGAACGAGCGGTTCATGGGATTGGCGCTTGGGTCATCATAGACATTGAGTGAGGGGCGGTCCACCGGGTTGACGTACTCCGGGAGGCGCTGAACGACGGCCTCGGCATAGGCGCGGGCGGTGACCTTGCCGGTGGCATCAGTGGCTTCGCCGCAGGTGCGGATGACGAAGGTATCGGCGCGGACGGTGGCGAGTGGCTCAATGATGCGCATGAGGTCGCCTTGGCTGATCCATCCGGGTGCGCCCTCGGCGGGGTTCCCCAAGACATTGCCGATCGTCTTATACTTATACAATGTGGGCTTGCCGATATCCACGGATGTGATAGGAACTTGGGCCGCAAACACACCGCTATTAATCTTGGACTTTTCAATGGCAACCTGAAGCGCGCCGTTACGGGTCATTTCGGAATCTCCACCGATGCGGCGGTTGACGAATTCGGAGAGCGAGAGGAACGGGCCTCGCAGTTTTACTTGGTCCACGATGGCGGTGGCCAGAGCATCCATCTGCGGATCTGATAACTCACGGTAACCATTCCATTCGTTAGCCCTGAAATTGTCGATTCGGTGCGGGTTGATGGTGCCGTCGGTCGCACTGCCACCATTGAGCAGCGACATCGGCAAAATCGGCGTGTTATATGGCGTCTCCGATGTCAGATCAAGATTTTTGGGCCAAAGCACCGGGATGGGCGACTTGTTAAGGGCGGAAAGCACGGCCTTCCAGGCATCGACGGACGTCGAGTTGACGTTGAAGGGGCCGCGGACCATGAGGTACTCGGCGGCCACCTGATAGGCAGTGGGGCTGGGCTTGCCACCCACCACCAATTCGGCGGCGGCCCCGGTGTTGGTGCGCCCGGCGGGCAGATAGGCCTGGAGGGCTTGCGACCACAGCGGCGTCGTGCCATTCAGGAAATCACCGAGGACTTTTTCGGTGGATTTGCCGTACATGGGAGCGAGTGTGGAGAAGAAGAATTTGTCGTAGAGCGCGTGGTTAGCCAAGACGCTGGTATCTAGCAGCGGGTAGGTGGTCACCCCTGGCTCGACCACTTTGTCGGGGCTCATCAGCGGGGACACCCGGGAATTAGCGACTGGCTGGACAAAGTTTGGCAGAAACGGTGTGGTCAGCGCGTTGGAGCGCCGGAAGTCAGCGATGGTCATCATCGGCCCGGTTGGCAATTCCAGATAGGTGCCGGATTTGATCCCGCGGGTGGTGGTGTTGCCGAGGATCACATTGCTGCGATTTGCCGCATCCACCTCAAACACGTCGTCGATCTCACCGGAAAGCGGCACAAAATTGAGTTCGTGCGAGTGCATGCCCGGAACGTCCTTTTGCAGGTCGACCATCACCACAG
>JBAXCM010000516.1:0-3431 GCA_037141475.1 Verrucomicrobiota bacterium
CCACTGCCCCAGCCAGAGCCAACCGAGGTCAAGCTCGAGAAAAACGGCTGGCTGGCCTCGGCCTCGGTGCCGGATGGATCGTTTCTCTTTAGCGGTGACAAGATTCCGGTGGATGCGTCGGCAGCCAACGCGATTGACGGCGACCATTGGACGGTCTGGCGCGACACCAGCAAAACCCAGCACCCCGGCCAGTGGTTCCAGGTGGATATGCGTCAAGCCCGGACGTTTGATGCCGTCGTGTTAGATAATACCTGGGCGCTGTGGAACTCACCCGCGAAGTATGCAGTGACGGTTTCCAAGGACGGCACTGGCTGGGGCGCTCCGATTGCCACCGGGGCAGGCACCTTGGGGATCACCCGCATTGCTTTCCCGACTCAATGTGCGCGCTACATCCGGGTGACCCAAACCGGCAGCGATGCCAAGTATCATTGGTCGATCAATGAATTCGATGTCTGCGTGAAAGGCAAGCAACCCTGATCGCGTAGCCCGTGATGCTTATCGTCAATTAGAAACCACCCATGAAAAAGACATTATTGTTAGCAACGTTGTGTGCCGGAATTTTACCGCTCATTTCATCGTCCGCGTTGGCAGCGCCGAAGGTGGCCAAGGCTGGCAAGCAGGCCGGCAAGAGCCCGGTAAAAGTGTTCATTCTAGCCGGTCAGTCGAACATGGAAGGTCAGGCGGTGGTGGACCTCAGCGGCAAGGATTACAACGATGGAAAAGGCACCCTTGCCACCCTGATGAACGATCCGGTGAAGGGCCCGATGTTCAAACACCTCAAAACGGCCGACGGCAAGTGGACGGTGCGCGATGACGTGTGGGTGCGCTTCCAACGCGAAAAGTCCCCGCTGCTGGCCGGACCTCTGGGCACGGGATTCTCGGTTTATGGCGATCCGCATCACTTCGGCGTTGAGTTGCAATTCGGCCATGTCGTGGGCGACGCCCTGACAAACCAGGTTTTACTGGTCAAGACGGCGTGGGGTGGCAAGAGCCTCAACGTGGACTTCCGGCCGCCGAGTTCTGGCGGTCAGGTCGGACCGTATTACACGCTGATGATCTCGCAAATCAAAGAAGCTGTGGCTAATATCAAGACTGACTTCCCGGCCTATGACGGCGGAGGTGTGGAGATCGCGGGTTTCGTCTGGTGGCATGGCTGGAATGATTTCTGCGATGCCAAGGCAGTCCCCGAATATGAGCAGAACCTCGTCAACCTCATTCACGATGTGCGCAAAGACTTGAGCGCACCAAAGCTGCCAGTGGTCATCGGCGATCTAACCGGCCCGTGGCTCAAAGGTGCCAAGGATTATCCGAAGGCCGCCCAAGCCATCAAAGACGCCCAGAAGGCCGCAGCAGCCAAGCCCGAGTTCAAGGGCAGCGTGACGCTGGTGGAGACAGGCGACTTCGTCCGCAAGCCCGAGGATTCCCCTCACCCCGGCCATGGCCACCACGAATTCGGCAATGCCGAAACGTATTTCCTGGTAGGCGATGGTTTGGGCAAAGGCATGCTCAAAGTGCTGCCGAAGTGACCGGGGATGATCCTGCATTCGGGAGGTGGATGGGATATTATCGCCGATTTTTTGCGGTCGATTCTCTGGATGAAGGGGCGTCGTGCATCAATCTGCCCTGCCGACTCGGGTTGTTCTAAAATTTGCCGATTGCCAAGGGGGGCTGATTGGGCTAGGTTTGCGGCCGCAACGAGACAGGAAGCAGCGGTCTCTGCGCGAGCAACCGATCACCAACGCCGTGGGATTCCTAGACGCAATCAAACGCTGGCAGCTTGCTCGCCAAGGACTCTCGTCTGGGCGAAAGCGGCGGGTTTATAGTGAAAACCCGGCCATCCAGGCCCTCGAGGAAAGCTTGACGATTAAGTTCGCGCTTTACGCAGCCTTTACCGTCGCCAACGTCGTGCTCATCCTAAAGGCCGACGATAGCGGATCGGCTGAGGAGGCGCTTCGACGGGCGTTGTTCGGGTTTGTGTTGGCCCTTACTGCGGTGGTGATGCTCCACGCCAACCGCCAAGTCCCCTGCCGCCGCAACAGTCGCGTGTCGCTCGTGCTGGGAGGCATCCTCACCCACCTGCTTATCGTCAGCCTAATCCTGCGCCTGACCCATTCGACCGATTCTCCCGAGGTGCTGCGCTACCTGTTGGTTCCCTTCGCCTTAGCGCCGATGCTCCACGGCGTGTTGCTCGGGCGCTTCGTGGGGACGTTTTCCGCGATTTGTGTCAGCCTCATTGGCAGCCTGCTGGTGGCGCCTCAGGACATGGTGGGGTTTCTCACGTTAAGCCTAGTCTCTGGCATCACCGCGGTATTGCTCAGCGGCAATGTTCGCAAGCGAGGCCAATTGTTGCGTGCCGGGATATTCACGGGCGTCGTCTCGCTGATTGTTGCAAACCTCTGGGGCCGTCTGGATCTGGCATCCTGTTTTGGCAGTGGTGCCGTGGATCATCTGGAGGTTTTCTGCTTGGGCAGTGCCGCCGCCCTTGGAACCGCCCTGTTTGTGGCCCTTTTCATCAGCGGTCTGCTGCCGGTTTTTGAAGAAATATTCCAGCTCACCACGGATATCAGTTGGCTGGAACTCAGCGACCTCAATCACCCACTGCTGCGGCAAATGCAACTGGAGGCCCCAGGAACCTTCCACCACAGCCTCATCGTCGCCTCCCTATCCGAAGCCGCAGCCGAAAAGATCGGGGCCAACGCCCTGATGTGCCGCGTCTGCTCGTATTTCCATGACGTCGGAAAACTAAAGAAGCCGGTATATTTCATTGAAAACCAGCAGGACGGTGGGGAAAATCCGCACGATGCGCTCACCCCCACCATGAGCGCCCTGATCATTATCGCCCACCTCAAGGATGGCGTGGATATCGCCGTCAAACACAAACTCAACCCCCGCATCATCAACGTCATTCAGGAACACCACGGCGATTCAATCGTCCACTACTTCTACCGCCGCGCCCAAGAACAAAAAAAGGCCAACCTCGACAAGGTGGACCGCGGCCTCGAAAACCCCGAAGACCTCCCTCACGTCGATGAAAAAAATTTCCGCTACCCGGGCCAACTTCCCAGCACCCGCGAAAGTGGCATCATTGCCCTAGCCGACATGGTGGAAAGCGCATCCCGTTCACTGCGCAAGCCATCGCTGGCGAAGATCCGCACCATGGTCGAGGAGTTGGTGCGGTCCAAATTGACTGATGGCCAACTCGATGATTGCCCGCTGACGCTCCGGGAGCTGGCCATCGTCAAGGACAGCTTTGCCGTCACCTTGCGCAGCATGCTCCACGCACGCATCGACTACCCGCGGGAAGACGACCGGGGACCGCCCACGCCCAAGCGCAGCGAGTCGTCCCGCCCGCCAAGCGAGGTTCTGGCCAACCCCAAAAGTCTGCCGCAGACGCCGCAGACGCAACCGGCCTGAATGGCCCACCGACACCC
>JBAXCM010000517.1:0-3427 GCA_037141475.1 Verrucomicrobiota bacterium
GCCGGTGCCGGCGCGCGACATCGTGGCGATGGCGACCTGCGACGGCGCGCGCGCGCTGGGGCTGGGAGAGCGCATCGGCTCGCTCGAGGCCGGCAAGCAGGCCGACGTGATCTGCGTGGACGTTTCGACGCCGCGCTGCGCGCCGTTCGGCCAGGAGCAGCCGTACGCGGCGCTCGTGAAGATGGGCCTGCGCGACGGCATCACCCTCGTGTGGAGCGCCTCGGCCGAGGACAGCGCCAAGCACGTCGCCTCCCAGATGCCGCGCGAAGTGCGCTGCACCAACCTCGGCGGACTGTCCATCACTCCCACCGCCATCGCCCTCGAAGCCAAACTCGCCGCCCGCCGCGCCAGCAGTTGCGGCACCGGTTGCGGCTGCGGCTGATGCTCCTAAGTGATCATGCCTCAACCCTATCTGGACCGCACTTCTCCTGAGTTATTCTCTTCAGACGTCTTTCTCGGCGCGGACGTCGAGCGAATGAAATCCTCCTCAGGACAAGAGCGCGGGGCGATTTTCACCCGCCTGGAGGTGGTTTGCTTCATCCTCGATCTAGCTGGCTACACCGCTGATAAGCCGTTGTGGAAATTTCGCTTGCTGGAGCCATCCTTTGGCACAGGGGATTTTCTTTTGTCAGCGATCGAGCGGCTTCTCATTTCCGCCTCCCGCGACAACATTCCAGCAATCCAACTTTCGGGCGCGATCCGCGCGATTGAACTTCACCGCGAGACGTTTGTTGCCACCCGCCAACGGGTTTTCACTTTGCTTGTCGCGTTTGGCATGACGCATCCGGACGCAGTTGAATTGGCCGATGCATGGATTAGCAACGGGGATTTTCTATTGGAAAATTTGCCTGAAAACTTTGATTTTGTAGTCGGAAATCCACCCTATGTCCGGCAGGAAATGATTCCGGCACCTTTGCTTGCGGAATACCGCCGACGCTACACCAGCCTATATGATCGCGCCGATCTGTATGTGCCGTTCATCGAGCGGTCTTTGCATCTCTTGAGCAACGGTGGGGTGCTTGGCTTCATTTGTTCTGATCGCTGGATGAAAAACCGTTACGGTGGACCCTTGCGGCAATTGGTCTCACGAAACTACACCCTCAAGTATTATATCGATATGGTTGGTACCCATGCGTTTCAATCCGAGGTGGTCGCCTATCCAGCCATCACCGTCATTGAGCGAGGAAAAATGGGCCGCTCTCGTATTGCCCATCGCCCGGAAGTAACAACCGAATCATTAGCTCGTCTGCGCGACCAGATCACTGGCCCTACCCAATACTTCACTGACACGATTTTCGAGATATCCGGTGTCACAATAGACCAGCGCCCATGGCTGCTAGAGGCTGATGCCCAATCATCTCTGTCGCTTGTGCGGCGACTCGAAGCGGAGTATCCCACTCTCGAAGATGCCGGTTGCAGCGTCGGCATTGGTGTTGCTACCGGCGCTGACAAGGTCTTCATCGGCCCAATGGCTGATCTAGCAGTGGAAGATGAGCGCAAGCTGCCACTGGTCATGACCCGTGACCTTCTCAATGGTGCCGTCCATTGGCATGGTCTCGGCGTGGTGAACCCGTTTGAAGAGGATGGCTCGCTTGCCGACTTCGCCCGTTACCCACTCTTCGCCGCCTTCATGGAAAAGCATGCAGCCCAATTGAAGGCCCGTCACTGTGCCCAGCGCGGAAATGGCTCGTGGTATCGCACAATTGATAGGATCACCCCCTCATTGGCCCGCACGCCAAAACTTCTCATTCCTGATATCAAGGGCTCGGCCCACATTGTCCTCGAAGATGGGCTACTCTATCCCCATCACAATCTCTACTTCATCGTGGCTAAAGAATGGCCTCTTCCAGCGCTTCAAGCAGTGCTGCGGGCCGGTATTGCACACCTCTTCGTGCGTGCCTATTCGACCAAGATGCACGGCGGTTGCCTCCGGTTCCAAGCCCAATACCTCCGCCGCATTCGTCTGCCGCATTGGCGAGATATCTCCATCGACAACCAACAAGCACTTGGATCTGCCGCCGCTAGTAATGACGTGGATACGGCGCTTGCCATCGTAGGCCAAATCTATCATCTTGACCCAACGGAGAAACAATATCTAACTGAAGCTAAATAAAATGTGTCTGTATCTCGCAAATTCCGAAGCCAAGACCAAGGCGGCAGTCAAAGCCTTCTGGAAAGGCCGCAGCGCCGCACACAGCAAACAAATTGAGTCAGGCAAGGCTGATCAAGGCGGACGTTCAGCCGTCACCGGCGGCAAGAACATGGACGGTTTCATTTCCATGATAGCCGATCTGGTGCATGGCAATGGGCTGACGTCCGCAGACATTCACTTGCAGCGAAAAGCTCTCACGCTACCCGGTTATTTCCGCCCCACCAAGCTGTGGGACTTGCTCGTAATGGATCGCGGTAAACTCATAGCCGCACTCGAGTTCAAATCTCAAGTTGGACCTTCCTTTGGCAACAACTTTAACAATAGGGCAGAAGAGGCCATCGGCACCGCTGCCGACTTTTGGACGGCATTCCGTGAAGGGGCCTTTGGCGAAATCGCCCGCCCTTTCCTGGGTTGGATCATGCTGGTGGAAGATGCCCCAGGCTCACGCTCTCCCGTTCGCGATGCTTCGCCCCATTTCCCCGTCTTTCCCGATTTTTCAGAGGCATCGTACATCACGCGTTATCACGTCCTCTGCAAAAAACTGATGCAGGAGCAATTCTACACCGCTGCCGCATGTCTGGCATCGCCGCGCAGCGCTCACAAGGACGGCAAGTATTCCTCTTTAGCCGATATCACAGGCCCCGGCAATTTCATTGCAACCTTCGCCGGCCACATCGCGGCGGCGGCGGCTCGCTAAAGCCACAAACTTCCTGATGTCCGGCGGCAAGAACAAGGACGGCATTACCATCACGCCCCGAGACGCTGGCGGTCTGCTAACAACCCGCTGAGAAACACGGTTGGGGGCTGTTCGGTGGTGGCAATTCGATAATCCACCCGCAGGGCACCGCAGCGGGCCCGGAAGCCGGCAATGGCGGCATCAATGGCGTCCCGGTAAGCGCGGCGCACCAGCGCGGCGTCGGCCTCAAGGCGTTCGCCGGTTTCCATGTCGATGAAGTCGGACACACCGTCGAAGGGCAGCGTGAGCTCAGCCGGGTCCAGGACGTGAACAAGCACCACATCGTGGCCACGACGGCGGAAATGGGCCAGTGCGCGAAAAACCGCCTCGGGATCATCCAACAAATCAGACAACATGAACACCAAACCGCGCCGGGCCATGCCTGCGGCGAGGGCCTCGAGGGCCTTGCCGGTATCGGTTCGGCCGGCCGGTTGATGAGCTCCAAGGGCGTCGAGGAAATTTCTAACATGACGACTGCCGCCCTTGGTGGGCAGCCAGCGGCGGACTTGGTCGTCGTAGATGACGAGGCCGAAGGAGTC
>JBAXCM010000518.1:0-3417 GCA_037141475.1 Verrucomicrobiota bacterium
GCCTTTGACGGCGTTGCCCTTGTGCGGGTTGTGGCAATCACTGCAGCTCACCTTGCCGGCGAGCACCGGATGGCTGTAGGGCAGACTGAACTCAGCCTTCTTGTCGAGATGGCATTGGAAGCAGGTTTCCGGGGACTTCTTCGGATTGACGATGAGGCCTTTGCCGCCACCGGCTTCGATGTGCTTGCTGCCGGGGCCGTGGCAACTTTCGCAACCCATATCAATGGCGTTCTTGCCCTTGGCCTGAAGTTTGGCGTGGTCGGCCGTGCGGAAATCGCGGACGAGTTTTTCATGGCAGGTGGCGCATTCCTTGGAGCCGACGAAAGTGGCACCGGGGATGCTGGGCGGGACGAGCATGGTGCGGGTGGTGGCGCACGAAATAAGCACCACCGCAAGCGCGGCACCGGCACCGGCACCCCACAGCAGATTGCTTGGCTTGTTGAGGATCCATCGGCTGATGGATGAGATGTTTGGAAGTTTCCAGTTTGTTTTCATCAGTTTGGTTGTCTAGGTTAGAGGGATTCGATTGTCGGGTGTTTGCGGGTGATTCGTTGATTGACTAGGGATTTTTACTTAGGAGGGGTAGCAAGATTGATGGTAGGGATCGTCTTGTTGGGTTCGGGTGTCTGGTGGGGTGGGGTTGGCGTCGTTCGAGACGACGGCGGACCCTGTGTGATACCGGAAGACCTGACTACGCATGATTGCCCAAAAACTGTGCAAATCCGCTGGTAATACTCAAATTCAGACAATTTGCGGAGGTTTAGCAATTACCGGCGGCCGAAACGGCCCGAAATTCCTTTTTCAGGCGTGTGGTCTTGCCAGAAACGGACGCCTAGCCCTAAGCTGGCTGCGCTGCGAACAACCGAACAAACAAGTATTATGGAGCAAGGAAAAAGGAATCTGGAAGCAAGCGGAATATCTGGCGGTAAAGCAGCAGTGGCACCCGGCCAGCCGCGCATCAGCGAAGACTGGCTGTCATTGTGGACTGGCTTGGCGGTTTTTGTGCTCTCGCTTGGGGTGTTTTTCCGCGTCGAACTATTGGGCTTCGGCGCAAAAGTGGGCATCTGGACGGATTTATCCAAAGCGATCACCCCGGTGGGGGCCTCGTTCAAGTGGATGTCCGGATGGTGGGCGGTTGCTGCGACGTATCTGATGATGGGACTGCTGCTGGGCGTCGGCAACTGGCTGTTAGGCGGCAACCCGCGCAAATTCGCGGTCGCCTTCACGCTGGCATTTGCGATCAGCTTTGCCTGTTGGGTTCTGGGCAGTCATGCCAACATTGCCGCCACCACCCCGGCAGAGTTGAAGAAGTTTGGTATCACTTGGTCGTTGAAGCTCACCGGAGAAGCCGGGTTTGTGCTGGCGCTGCTGGCGGGCCTGCTCATCGGCAACTTTTTTCCACGGTTTGCAGCGCTGTTGCAGGAGGCGGTAAAGCCCGAACTATTCGTCAAGGCCGCCATCGTGATCATGGGTGCGGGGGTGGGCATCAAGGCCTTGGAGAATTCCTCGCTGGCATGGGGAATCATGTTTCGCGGGTTCTGTGCCATCGTCGAAGCCTATCTGATTTACTGGGCGGTGATCTATTACATTGCCCGCAAGTACTTCAAATTCAGCCGCGAATGGGCCGCGCCGCTGGCCTCGGGCATTTCCATCTGCGGGGTATCCGCGGCGATTGCCACGGGAGGAGCGATCCGGGCGCGGCCGATGGTGCCGATCATGGTGTCGTCACTGGTGGTTGTGTTTGCGGTGGTTGAGTTATTGCTGCTACCTTTCATAGCGCAGACGTTCTTGTGGAAGGAACCTCTGGTCGCTGGCGCATGGATGGGCCTGGCGGTTAAAACCGACGGCGCGGCCACAGCTGCCGGCGCCATCACCGACGCACTGATTCTGGCGAAGGCTGCGGGCAACGGCATCATCTATGAGAAGGACTGGATTTTGAACACCGCCACCAGCATCAAGGTGTTTATCGATATCTTCATCGGCATCTGGGCCTTCGTGCTGGCATATATCTGGGCCAACCATATCGAAAAACGCGACGGCGACAAAGTCCGCCCTATCGAAATCTGGCAACGATTCCCAAAATTTATCATCGGATATGTCCTAACATTCGCCCTGTTCCTGACCCTCGGCCTTGCCTGTCCCGCATTCGTCAAAACCGAATCTCTCGTTCCTCTAACCAAGGAAATGCAAGTCAACGACCCGCTCACCGGCAAGCTAAAATCGGTCAAAGTACCCGTCATGAAAGAGGTCTCCAAGGTGGATCCGGCCACCGGCCTGGCCAAGCTGGTGGCCGAGCCGGTGATGAAGAGGGAAGCCAAAGCCGGGCCTGCCAAGGCATCGACAGAGCAGGCTAACATCTTTCGTGTGTTGTTCTTTTGTCTGACGTTTTTCACCATCGGCGTGATATCCAACTTCAGAAAACTCTGGGACGAAGGCATCGGCAGACTGGCTGCCGTCTATGCAGTTGGCCTCTTCGGCTTCATTATCTGGTTCGGTCTGATTATCTCCTGGGTGTTTTTCGGCGGTGTGCATCCGCCACTGGTTCATCCCTAACATGTGATCGATGTCCCCCACCCCATTTTCCCATAACTCCACCCATTTAACTCATATCAACTTATGGCTGACAAACCAAAAATCGGCGAGGAAATGACCAAAATGCAGCAGGACTACGAGCCTTTGCTGCCGATTGAGAAGAAGCTCATCGGCTGGAGCCTCGGCATCGGTCTGGTGCTGCTGGCCGTGCTATACTGCGTGAGCCGGTTCCTGCCAGACGTCCCGCATGCCCTGTAACTAACGACACGACGCTGGCCAAGTGTGCCGCGTCGTTGGCCAATCAGGCACGCGGGACTTTGGAAAGTCCCGGCCCACATTTTCCGTTAGGCTTTGATGGTGGCGAAGCGTTCGGAGACCGCGTGCCAATTGACGATATTCCACCACGCGGCGATGTATTCGGGCCGACGATTCTGGTAGTGGAGGTAATAGGCGTGCTCCCAAACATCGAGGGCTAACAGCGGGCTGCCGAGATCCGCAGCGGGCACCACTCCTTGCATCAGCGGATTGTCCTGGTTGGGGGTGCTGGTAATCTTGAGCTTGCCGTCCGGCGCAACAATGAGCCAGGCCCAGCCGGAACCAAAACGCTTGGTGGCTGCTTCACCAAAGGATTTTTTGCATGCCTCCAGCGAGCCGAAGCTGGCATCCAGCGCGGCGGTCAGCGCGGCTGACGGCTTGCCGGATTGTGCCGCCGGAGCGAGGGATTTCCAAAAAAAGTCGTGGTTCCAATGGCCGCCACCGTGGTTGCGCAACGTGCCGCGCAGGGCTTCGTCGGTCACAGCGGGGAGCCCGGCGAGCAGTTTTTCGAGTGGCTGCTTCGCCAGATCCGGCGCGGTGGCCAGTGCGGCATTCAGATTGGTGATGTAG
>JBAXCM010000519.1:0-3409 GCA_037141475.1 Verrucomicrobiota bacterium
GTCCTGACGCGGGTCGAGGATTTCCTCGGCGGTGGCGGTGGCTGTGCCCATTTTAGCGACCACCACACCCGCCGCACGGTTTGCCAGACTGGCGGCTTCCACCGCACTCGCCCCGCTGGCCAGTGCCGCTGTGAGGGTGGCGATGACCGTGTCGCCGGCACCGCAGACGTCGAAAATCTCGCGGGCCTCAGTGGCCAGTTGGTGGGCGACTTCGCCTTCGCGGCTGACAGCCATGCCGTCGGCCCCGAGCGTAATGACCAGCCATTTGGGCGAAAACTCGGCGTGAATGAGTCGGCAGATCTCGGCTAGCGGGTAGATTTCGCCGGGGCCAGGTTCGGGCAGTCCGGCGAGTTCGAGCGCTTCATGGCGGTTAGGTGTGAGCAAATCGGCACCGCGCAGATTGAGGTGGCGGGCAGGCTTAGGATCGACGGCGACGAACACACCGCGAGCCACGGCGAGGGCGAGGAGTTGATCGATCAGGGATTGGGTGACCACTCCTTTGGCGTAATCGGAAATTATGAGCGCATCGATGTTGGCCATTGCCGAGTCTAGCAATTTAGAAATCCCCTCGGCGGCATCCAGGGCGTAGGCATGGCGTGGGGCCTCGCGGTCGATCCTGCAGAGTTGCTGGGTGCGGGCAATCACCCGGGTCTTGACGATGGTGGCCACTGCCGGGGCGACGACGCAGTGGCTGATATCAATGGCCGCCTGGCCCAACATCCGGGTTAGGTGGCGGCCCGCTTCATCGTCCCCGAACATGCCCATCAGCGAGGCCTGGCCGCCGAGCGCGGCGACGTTGAGGGCGACGTTGGCGGCACCGCCGGCGCTGTGGCTTTCGCGCATCACATGCAGCACTGGCACCGGTGCCTCGGGCGAGATACGGTTGACGTCGCCCCAGATGTAATGATCTAACATAGCATCGCCGATAACCAGGATTCGGACGTTGCGGATGGCTTCAAGAATGGCGGATGGATTCATGGCCGTTGCGAAGTTCGATGTGACGGAGAAGGGTATTGTAGCGGCGGTCTGCGACCGCCGTTAGCAAAGGAGATGTGCATCATGGCAGCAACTCGGGCCAGCGGGTGGCGTCGATGGCCTCGAGCCACTGGTGGAGGACAAAGGTATGGACTTCCTGAATGCGCGCGGTGTTGTTGGAGGGAACGATGATTTCGTGGTGACAGAGGCCGCGGGCTTGTCCGCCGTCGCGGCCGGCGAGCAGAATTGTGGTTAGACCGAGGCTTGCGGCGGCGTGGAAGGCGGCAATGACGTTGGCGCTGTTGCCGCTGGTGGTGAAGCCGACGAGCACATCACCGCGGTGCCCTAGTGCTTGCACGCCGCGGGCAAATACCTGCTCATAGCCATAGTCATTGCAAATGCAGGTGATAGCTGTGGGATCTGCGTTGAGGCACAAACCGGGCAGCGCACGGCGCTCGATGTGATAGCGTCCGACGAGTTCCTCGGCGAGGTGCAGGGCGTCGGCCGCACTGCCGCCATTGCCGCAGGTGAGCAGCTTGCCACCCTGTAGGATGCTGGTGATGATCGCCTGACCCGCAGCCTCGACGGCGGGTGCCAAGGTGATACTGGCGTCGAGCACGCCCCGCAGCTCGCTTAGTGAAGTTTCAAATGAAGGATGAGTCATGGAATCAGGGTTCTGGGACATCGCCGAGGCGGCGGTCGGGAAGCAGATAGTTCGTCACATAATCCCGCACAGCCCCGTCCAGCGGGTGGCTGGGCCCGCTCCAACCTGAATCTAGCAGGCGTCTGGTATTGGCGCAGGTATGATATTGGTATTTGCCGCGGAGAGCATCGGGCATATCGATGAATTCAATGTTAGCCGGCAGTTTAAGGGAATCGAAGATCGGTGTGACGAGCTCGATCCAGGTGGCGGCAATGCCGGAGCCAATGTTATAGATGCCGGCTGCGTTGGGAGTTGTTGCCAAGTGCAAGGTCATCGCCACCGCGTCCTTGACGTAGAGGAAATCGCGCTGCTGCTCGCCATCGCGAAAATCTGGATGATGACTGCGGAACAGGCTGACTTTGCCGGACTGGCGGATTTGTCCGCAGGCCTTGTGGACGACGCTGCGCATATCGCCCTTGTGATCCTCGTTAGGGCCGAAGATATTGAAGTACTTGAGGCCGACGATGTGATCCAGCCACCCGTGTTGGTGGGCGTGGAGATCAAACAGATGCTTTGAATAACCATACATGTTGAGCGGGCGATAGGCGTGGAGGTGTTCCGCGCCATCGTCCATACCGGCTTCCCCATTGCCGTAGGTGGCGGCCGATGACGCGTACACGAATCGTCGCTGGCCGGCCAGTGCCCACTCAGCGAGGCGGCGGGTGTAGCGGAAGTTATTGTGCATCAGGAAGTCGGCGTCTTTTTCGGTGGTTGTCGAGCAGGCGCCGAGGTGGAACACCCATCGAACAGCCGAGAGGGCCGGGGTGTCAAGGTGTTCCCAGAGTTGGTCAGCATCGATGTAGTCTGCGAAGCGCAGCGGCACCAGATTGCGCCATCTTTCATCACTGCCGAGGCGGTCGGTGATAATGATATTGTGGCAACCGCAGCGGTTGAGTGCCCACACCAATGCGCTGCCAATGAGCCCGGCGGCACCGGTTACCAGGATCGAGTCACGTTGCTGCATGGGAGATGGGTGAGTGGGTGGGAGAATCGCGCCGCTTGCGTCAGGAGTAAAGGCCGCCGCTGCAATCCGGAAAAGCCAAAAATCGCCGAAATTGGCAAGTGTCGTTCCGAGGCGAGCGCCTGCCAAGAACGACGAAGGCACCCCTCCGCTGGGGTGCCACAACCTACCGGTGGTCCGATCGGGCCACGGGAATGTCGCGTTCGGGACTGATTTCCGGTCCCCGTATCCAAGAAGAGAATTTCAGAGCAACCCGCGGGCGGCGAGATTGTTGAGGCGGCGGGTGATATCGACCAAGCCGTCGGCGGTCACTTGGTTGTAGGTACGGCCATCGCGGGTATCGATGCCGTGGCCGGGATCGAGGTTGCGGAGGGCTTCGAGGGCGGGGTCTGCGTGGTCGAAGAGTTCGACGAATACCTGTTGCAACTGGCCGGTTTTGGCCATGGCGGTGAGCAATGCGCCGATCCATCCGTCGTCGGTTGAGAGGCAGCCGCGGGTGGTTTTGGCGGATGCATGGAATGAGCCGAGTTCGCCGGCGGCGGCGATGCGGGCGATCAGATCGGCATTTTCAGCGATGCTCAGGCCGGAATCTCCGCAATGGGCGGCATCGACGAGTTGCTTGAAGAACTTGGTGCCGAGGGCCTTGTTAGCGGCGCTGACAAACGCCCAGCCGCGTTCGAGGTTGGTGAACGTCTTGAACTCGCCGGGGCGCAGGAATTCAATGGTCCAGTTCTCGATGCAGGAACCAGCGAGCCCGGCCTCATGATAGG
>JBAXCM010000520.1:0-3400 GCA_037141475.1 Verrucomicrobiota bacterium
GGCGTCGTGCCAGCGGCGGGTTTCGAGATGGGCGGCGGCGGCGGCTCCTAATTCTGCGATGCGCGAGAGGGTCTGCTGCCTGACCAATTGCTGGGATTTCCCGTGGTGATGCATCAAAACACCGGCCGCTGCTAGCAGCAAAATAAAAACCCCTGCCAGCCTGGCCCTGCGGCGACTGCGCGGCAGCAAACCGGCGGCCTCAGTGGCCATTTCAGCGGACGGGCTGAAAGCGACGACTGTTTCTTCCTCCGAGGATGTGGGGACTTCCTCCAGGGATGTGGCCCGTTCTGTCGGCTGATGGTTTTCTGATAGAAAAACGGATGTCGCGCCAATGAGGATAGGTAGCACGTCCTCGCTGCCTGCAGATGAGACGTCAGGCTGGAAGCCCGTCGTCCATGACAAAAGGAGCGCCTGTTCTCCCTCTAAACTGGCCTCTGGCTCGTCTGCAGGAGAGGCGACAGACGGGATGTCCGTCGTCCATGACAACAGGCGGACCGCCTGTTGTCCCCCTGAAGTGGCGTCTGGACCTATGGCGGCAGAAGGGACCTCCGGTGTGGCGGGAGTGGCCTGGCTCTCGCCTCCCAGTGGATCGCAAACGACGGCAAAGGCGCAGTCAAAATCCAGCAACCATCGCTGATAGCAAGTGGCGACAGCGATATTGGGTTCGTTGTCCAGCATGGAGGCAAGGCGCTGGCGCGTGAGGTGGAATTCCGGCAGGCGCGGGCGCGGATTTTCATCGGGTTCCAGCCCGAGGACACGGCGCGCTTCAGACAGAGTCATACAGGGTTGGATAGGAAAGGAAAGTGGCAGAGGTTGCAGCGCCGATCATTACCCCAACCGAGTGAAATGGGACAGCCTGAGCGACTGCCATGCAAATTATCAGGTGAATTTTATGGATTGCAGGAGAAAACACGGATACGAAGGCTCCGATCTATCAATTCTAATACTGACCTAAAGGGTGCATGCCACCCATGTGTGCAGAGGGGCATTGTTGTTATTTTGTGAGAGGCGGTGGAACGTGCTTTGCCACAAACTCGGTCATCAGTTGGCGGGCTGCTTCGTCATGGAAGGCCGGGCCGCCATGTCCTTGCCCCGGATAGATTTTCAACACGCAAGCCACGCCTGCCTTGTTCAAGGCGGCGGCGAATGACTCGCTTTGCTGCAAGGGGACCAGCGGATCCTTGTCGCCGTGCATGATTAGAATTGGGGCGCTGTCCTTGCTGACCCAGCTGATAGGACTGCCTTTTCTGGCCAATTCGAGGTGCTCGGACACCGGGCCCCCAAAGAGCCTGGCGACCACGTCGTTTTTGTTGTCCGCTTTGATGGTGGACCCCTCCCCCCAATGGAGAAAGTCGGTCGGGCCATACCAATCGATAACACAGGAGACGGCACTGGATTGCTCCAAATTGGCACCCACATCGAACTCCTTGGTCTGACCCGTCACGCCGAGCAGTGCCACGAGATGTCCGCCAGCGCTCTCGCCCCAGACGACGACGCGGGTTTTGTCGATATGGTATTCTGCGGCATGGGCGCGGAGGAAGCGAAGTGCGGCTTTGCAGTCTTCGAGCTGGGCTGGGAACACGGCATGTTGGCTGAAGCGATAGTTCAGGCTGGCCACCACCCAGCCCTTTTTGACCATTTCCGCCGCCGGGCAGTTCTCCTTGCCCCCACCTGTCCACGCACCGCCATGAATCCAGACTAACAGCGGGGCCTCTGCGGCGGTGTTGGGCGGAAGGAAGAGATCCAGCACTTGGCGTTCGTGACCCTTGGGAACATAGGGGAGATTTCTGATGAAAGCGGGGGCGGCAGGTGCCGGTGTTTCGGCCATGACGCGAGCCGAGCCGAGCCCTAGCAAAAGTGCAAGGATCGGAATCGAGGCAAGCCAGCGGCGGTGCCGGGGATGAAATCCGGCAAGCACCGGTTCCGGGGAAATGCCTTGGGAAAGGGACCTCCGGCGCGCGCATTCTTCACTTTCGGTTTTGACGGACGATTTCATGATTGGATGAAAGTAACTCAGACATTCCGACGGCCTCTGGCAATGCCTCCTTGCAGCAAAACCACCTGCCGCAATTTTCAAATGGTCATGGCATGGAATCCACCATCGACGACCATTTCGATGCCTGTGATGAAGGATCCGGCCTTGCTGGAGGCGAGCAACAAGGTGGCCCCGATGAGTTCGGAGGCATTGCCGAAACGCGAGGCGGGCGTCTGCCGGAGGATGTCCAGCACCCGCGATTCATCCAGCACCTTGCGGTTTTGTTCGGCAGGGAAAAACCCCGGCACCAGCGTGTTGACGCGAATGTCCTTGTCCGCCCACTCACGGGCCAAATTGCGGCTCAGATTGTGCACCGCCGCCTTGGACGCTGAATAGGTAAATACCCGCGAAAGCGGGTTGAGGCCACCAATGGATCCGAGATTGATGATGGATGCCGGATGGTTGGCATCTGCAAAGTACTCGCCGAACACCTGGCAGGAGCGGAACACGGCGGATAGATTGGTGTCGATGATGCGTTGAAATTCCTCCTCAGTGACGTCCAGAAAGGGTGTGGGAGAGTTGGTGCCAGCGCCATTGATAAGCACGTCCACCTGGCCGGAGCGGTCCAATACGGTATCGAGAAGGTGTTCCAAGGATTCGCGTGACGTGACATCGACCGGCACGAAATACCCCTTGCCGCCGTAACCCTCGATTTCTGCGAGGCGTTTTTCGGCTTTCTCAGGGATGCGGCCGCCGAGGACCACTTCGGCACCGGCGCGGGCGAGGCCGACGGCCATGGTGCCGCAGAGTTCACCGGTTCCGCCGATGACGACGGCGACTTTGCCGGAGAGGTCGAAGAGGTCCTTGAGAAACGCTGCAGTCTGCATGGCGCCATCGTTGACTCGCCCGGCGCGGCTGCCAAGCGCGAAATTCATGCACGAGAAAATCATTAAAATCAGGGTTGTCGCTGGCTCGCAGGTCCGGCACCTTCGGCGGGTGAGCCCGCATCTGGAAATCCCTTGGCTGGCCAGCGCGCCACCCGGCCTCCGCTGGCTGGTGGGCGTGTCCGGCGGCGCCGATTCGGTCGCCTTGCTTCACCTGCTCGTCCGAGGCGGCTTGCGGCAACTGGTGGTCTGTCACGTGGATCACCGGCTGCGGGGCCGGGCGTCGACGGAAGATGGGCGTTTCGTGCAACGCTTGGCGCGCTCACTCGGGCTGCCTGTTGAACTGGAGCGGGTGGATGTGGCCCGTCTGGCTTTTGAGCGCCGCGAAAGCTTGGAAACCGCAGCTCGCCGGGTCCGGCACGAGTGGTTTGCAGTTTGTGCGAAAAAGCACGGCTGCCCGCGGGTCATCCTCGCCCATCACGCCGACGATCAGGCGGAAACCGTCCTTTGGAACTTGCTGAGGGGCTCCCATGGCCTCAAA
>JBAXCM010000521.1:0-3385 GCA_037141475.1 Verrucomicrobiota bacterium
GTCAGCCTTGAAGGCGTCGAACTTGGAGATGCGCTTGATCTTGATTTCCGTTAGTCGGCCCAGGTCCTCGGTGGTGACCTCGCGTTTGAGGAGATTTTTGTAGGGGCTGAGGCCGTCGTCGATCGCCTTGAGCACGGCCTCCCAAGTTTCACATTCCTCGATATCGCGGTAGATGCGCTTTTCGATGAAAATTTTCTCTAGCGAGCTGAAGTGCCATTTTTCGTCGAGTTCGGCGAGTTTGATTTCCAGTTCGCGTTTGAGCAGATCGCGGGTCCGGTGGGTGGAACGGCGCAGAATCTCCGAAACCCCGAGAAACTGCGGTTTGCCATCGGCAATCACGCAGGCGTTAGGGGAAATCGATAGCTCGCAATCGGTGAAGGCGTACAGGGCGTCGCGCGAGGTGTCGGGGTCCGCGCCGGGCGGCAGATGCACCAAAATATCGGCGTGGGCGGCCGTGTTGTCCTCGATCTTGGCAATTTTGATTTTGCCTTTGTCGGCGGCGGCCACGATCGACTCCATGAGCGCGCCGGTGGTGGTGCCAAACGGGATTTCGGTGATGCGCAGCAGGCCCTTTTTATCGGTGGATATGCGTGCCCGAACGCGGATTTTTCCGCCGCGCAAGCCATCGCGGTACTCGCTGGCATCCATGATCCCGGCGGTGGGGAAATCGGGCAGCAAGGTGAACGGTTCGTCGCGCAGCACCGCGATGGAGGCGGTGATGAGTTCGTTGAAGTTGTGCGGCAATATCTTACAGGCCAGCCCGACGGCGATGCCTTCCACGCCCTGCGCCAGCAGCAGCGGAAACTTCACAGGCAGCGTCAGCGGTTCCTTGTTCCGGCCATCGTAGCTGGGCACCCACTGCGTCGTCTTTGGATTAAAAAGTACCTCCAACGCAAACTTTGTTAGCCTGGCCTCGATGTAGCGCGGAGCCGCCGCGCCGTCTCCGGTGAGCGTGTTGCCCCAGTTGCCTTGGGTGTCAATGAGCAGGTCCTTTTGCCCGAGCTGCACCATCGCGTCGCCAATCGATTGGTCGCCGTGCGGGTGATACTTCATCGTGTTGCCCACCACGTTGGCTACCTTGTTGTAGCGGCCATCGTCTAATTCATCCAGCGAGTGCAGGATCCGCCGCTGCACAGGTTTGAGCCCGTCAAGCAGGTGCGGCACCGCTCTTTCCAAAATCACGTAGCTGGCGTAATCGAGGAAGTAGTCCGAATACATCGCCCCTAGCGAGGCATGCTGGTCCGGGTCGTGAGTCATGGCGGCGCAGAATTAACCGGTTTTAGGTCCGGCGCAAGCTTAGGATTCGTGGCTGGAATTTGGGTTGTGATTTTTTTGCGGTGACCGCGGGCGGTTATGATGGGCGGCCTCCTAAGGAGTGTGCAGACATGTCGGCAAGGCCTCCCACCCCCCCAGGCGTCTCTACAGCGGCTTGACAAAATGGGTTGGGTGTCGTTGCTTGCGCGTCAACCCACCCCATCCCTCCGTTCCGATGTCTTCTCTAGCCCTCCTCCGACCCGGGCTGCTGGTCTTACTGGCAATCCCGGGACTGGCATCCGTTGCTGTCGCCGGCACAAAATTGTTGCCGGTGCTCAACAAGCCGATCGCCGATTTGTTTAGTATTCCAACGCAGCCTGTGGCGCTCAACCTCAACAACGTCTTTGGAACGGAAGCCATCGATGATCAAGTCGTGAGGTTCACATCGCAATTTTACTCAGGTGACGTGCCGCTAGTGGTGGATATGGCCATGTTCAGCAACCGCACGCCGGTGACGCGCACGAATTTTCTCAAGTATGTGGCGGATGGCAGTTATTCGAATTCGTTCATTCACCGCAGTGTGACGGGGTTTGTGATTCAGGGAGGCGCATCACGGATCGTGAACAGCAACATTGTCTCGATCTCTACCTATCCGCCGATCGTGAATGAATTCGGGGTTTCCAACACACTCGGGACCGTTTCGATGGCCAAGCTTGGAGGGGATCCCAACAGCGCCACCAGCCAGTGGTTTGTGAGCCTGGGAGCCAATTCCACCATTCTCGATCCACAGAATGGCGGCTTCACCGTCTTTGGACGAGTGACCAAAGACACTTTTGCCAACGCCCAGACCTTTGGCAATCCAGGGGTCTTCCCAATCTTTAACTACGGCGGAATCTACACCGAGTTGCCACTTTACTATACCCATGTCGCAAGCAGTCTCAACGTGAGCGAATTCATCCTCTTCCCCACCGTCGCACTCGCCCCGCTGCCCGCCGGCCAGGCCGGTGAGATTGCCACCCTCACTTACTCCGTCGTTTCCAATAGCAACCCAACTCTCGCCACCGCCTCTATCCAAAGCCCCGCTACCCTCAACCTCGTGCCCCTAACCACTCAAACCGGGCTGGCCACCATCGTCGTGCGGGCCACCGACAGCGTCGGTAACACCGTGGATAATAGCTTTAATCTAAACGTGACGGCCACCGACACCTACACCAACTGGGCGTCGCGAACAACCTTCCCCGGTGGCCAAAACGCGATAGGCCAAAATCCCGATGCTGATACTCTAACAAATTTGCAGGAGTACGCGTTCATGGGAAATCCGGCGGTTTCCAGCCAGGCACCCCTGCCGGTGGCGGGCAAGACCGCAGGTGCCCCGGCCTCCCAATGCATGACCCTGACCTTTCCCCTGCGGAAATTCACCAGTGGATTGACCTACGTGGTGGAGGCTAACAATCAACTCGCTGGCAGCTGGACGCCCGTGTGGAATTCGGCCGCTGATCCGGGCTTTAGCCAACCCCAGGTCGTTAGTGCCGTGAGCCAGGTGGACCGCACGCTCGTCACCATCAAGGACAGTGTGACGCTAAGTTCCCAGCCCCGGCGCTTCTTACGGGTGCGGGTGACCCAGGATTGAGGCAATCTTTTTGCGGTGGGTTTTGACAAGTGCGGGCAGAGTGGCTCTACTGATGGGCATGCGCACATTGCTCAAGCACGTCCTGCAACGCGACGAACCCTGTGACAATCTCCATGTGGCCGGCTGGATCCGTACCCGCCGCGACTCCAAGGCGTTTTCCTTCATCGAACTCAACGACGGCACCTGCCTCGGCAACCTCCAAATCGTCGCCGATGCCGCAATCCCCGGCTATGAGGCGATTGCCAAAATGAGCAACGGAGCCTCGGTGGAAGTCCGCGGCAATCTCGTTCCTTCACCTGCCGCCGGCCAGCGTTGGGAGATGCAGGCGACGTCTCTCAAATTGCTAGGCGAGGCACCGGAGGATTATCCGTTGCAAAAAAAGGGGCACAGCACCGAGTTTTTGCGCTCCATCGCCCACCTCCGGCCCCGCACCAATCTGTACGGCGCCGTGTTCAGGATGCGCAGCCGCCTAGCCTTCGCCGTCCATCGGTTCTTCCAAGA
>JBAXCM010000522.1:0-3384 GCA_037141475.1 Verrucomicrobiota bacterium
GGTGTGGGAGGCGTTATTGATGGTGCCGGAGTTGATCAGCGCTGCAATGGTGTCGTCGGCATTCAGCGCGACGGTGCCGGCATTGGTGAGGGTTGCCGTGGGGCTGAGGCCACCAGCAGTATCGATGAGAGATGCCCCACTCGCCACGGTGACGACGCTGCAAGCGAGCGAGCCGTCGAGGGTCAGTGTGCCGGCATTGACGAGGGTGGAGCCGCCGTAGGTGTTGGTGCCGGAGAGCACCAGGTTGCCGGCAGTGACTTTCGTCAGTCCGCCGGTTCCCGAAATCACACCGGAGAAGTTACCGCTGTCCACGGTGAGCCGACCGCCCGCGTTTTGCAGGTTGCCGGCACCTGCCAGCGTGCCGATTTTCTCGTCGCCGCCGAGGATGAGGGTTGCCAGTGCGTCGATGGTCAGGGCGGTGGTGTCCAGCAATCGCTCGGCGGAGCCCAGAGTGGTGGTGCCCGTCTGGACGTGGAAGGTCGCCGCAGAACTGGTGCCGTTAAGAGCAACTGCGCCATTGCTGGTGACAACGCCTGTGCCAAGGTTGGCATTGATGATCGAACCGCTGTTGAGGGCGTAGGTGGCGGCCGTCAGCGTGTGGGCGGAATTGTTGATGGTGCCGGTGTTGATCAAAGAGGCCACCGTATCGTCCGAGTTTAGGTTGAGGGTGCCGTCGTTGTTGAGTGCGGCACCGGCCGCCAAACCGCTGGCTTGGTCATTGAGAGTTGTGCCAGAGAACACATTAACCACGAGGCTGGCCAAGCTGCCGGTAAGCGTCAGCGTGCCGCCCTCGACCAGCGTAGAGCCGGTATAGGTGTTGGCACCGGAGAGGGTGAGGGTGCCGCCGCTGACTTTGGTGAGGCCGTAGGCCGTATTCGTGCCCGAAATCACCCCGGAGAAGGTGCCATCATTCACTGTCAGCGTGCCTAATTGCACGGACACTTCGCCGCCGCCGTTGAGTGTGCCGATTTTTTCATTACCACCGAGTAGCAGGTGGGCACCACTCGAAACCGTCACCACGCTCGTGTCCAACAGGCGTTCGGCTGAACCCAGCGTCATCGTGCCGGTCTGGATGTTGACGGTTGCCGCGCTGCTGGTGCCGTTGAGGGCGACGCTACCGTTAGAGGTGACGATGCCGCTGCCGAGGTTGGCGTTGATGATCGAGCCGCTGTTGAGGGCGTAGGTGGCGGCCGTCAGGGTGGCACTGCCGTTGATAGTGCCGTTGTTGACCAACGAGGCGACGGTGTCATTGGCCGAAGCGATGTTGAGGATCCCGTGGTTGGTGAGCGCGGCCCCGGCGGAGAGGCCGCCATTGAGATCGTTCAGGGTCGCTCCTGCGGTAATACTCACCGTCGGACTCGCCAAGCTGCCAGCCCCTGAGAGCGTGAGCGTACCGACATCGACCAAGGTGCTTCCCGTGTAAGTGTTCACACCGGTGAGGGTCAGCAGACCGGTTGAGGTCTTCGTCAAATTGCCATTGCCGGAAATAACACCCGCAAATGCGCCTTGATTCACTGTGAGAGTCGTGGGAGAGGTGAGCACCACCGAGCCGCTTCCATTCAGGGTGTCGATTGCGTCGTCAGCCGTTAGAGCAAGGGTGCCATTGACGGTCGCCACCGTGTTGGAGGCTAGACCTCCATTCAGATCGTTGAGGGTGGCCCCCGCGGTAATGTTGAGCGTCGGGCTCACCAAGCTGCCTGCGCCTGAGAGCGTGAGTGTGCCGACATCAACTAAGGTGGTTCCGGTGTATGTGTTGGCTCCGGTTAGAGTAAGCGTCCCCGGTCCACTCTTGATGATCCCTGCACCGGTACCACCGCCCAGCCCGCCATCGGCTAGCACGCCGGAAAACGTCGAAGCGCCAGCTTGATTGATGGTCAGGGTATTGCCGCCGAGACTGACCAAACCGGCACCGGAGAGGTCGCCAATGGTTTGGTTGCCAGTCTGGGAAATGTCCAGATCAGCGCCGCCGGCAATGTTCATCACCCCGTTGGGATTGAGACTGCCGCTGGAAATAACCGTCGTGCCGTCGGCCCTGTAAGATCGGGCCAGCGCCAAGGTGCCGTCGGCCACAGTGGTGCCCCCTGCGTAGGTGTTGGCATTGGTTAGGATCAGAATGCCCGTGTGCGTGGCGTCTCCTACGGTCAAGCTGCCGTTGGACAGCACTCCGGTGAGAGTGGCGGTATCCACATTCGCTGCATAGGCCAGGGTCGTGCTCGTCGCGGCCATCGCGGTGTTGGCCATTACCAGAATGCTGCGGTTGCCACCATTGAGATCGATGTTATTCCTGAAATTGACGTTATCGGTTGCGCTGGTGGAACCGAAGAGCAGGCTGCTGCCGACAGGAACGAAGCTGGAGTCGGCCCATTTCTGAGTGGCCGCTGCTTGACCGAAGCCGTTGTCGAGGCTCACGTTGAGCACGCCGCCAACGGCCGCGAAACCGCCCGAGCCAGTCCATTGGACCTTACTTGGATCTGTGCCGACCACGCGGGTGAAGTCCCCGTTGGATTGGAGGACGCCGCCGGAGAAGTTGATGTGACTGTCCCCGAAGATGTTCGTCCCATCTTGCGCTTGTAAAACGCCACCGTTGATCTTGGTCTCCCCGGAGTAGGTGTTGGTGCCGTTTAACATAACCAAACCGCTGGCGATGGTCAGCCCCGCGCCTGAGCCCGACGGGATCGGGGAAGCCATCGAGGAGGCGCTGTCGTCGGCGATCGATCCATTGATCCTAATCACATTGCCCGTGCCGGCCGCAAGCACCACATTGGATCCGGTCATCATGAAAATGTCAGAACCGATAGAACTGCCCGCACTACCTGCTGCAGTGGCACTGTCGGCGTTTTGCCCGGCACCGCCGCGCACGACATTTTGGCCGATGGTGGCGTTGCCTTGGATGGTGAGGGAGCCGCCAGCCCGCACAAAAATGCCACCGCCCATGGCATTGCCGCCGCTGCCGCCCGCTGCTTGGGTGGAGTTGCCAGCACCTCCGGCACCCGTGCCGCCACCAAACCCGCCGGAGCCACCGCTGCCACCCGAGCCGGCAAGCCCGTCCGGGCGCTGGCCGGGGCTGGTCGCCGAAATTGCGGGGCTGCCCGGAGTCTTGATATAGCTGACCGTTTGTGCATCGAATGTTTTGACGGTTGAGATGGTTACGGTTTGAGTCGTGCCATTAGAAACAATCACGGATTGGGTAAAGCTTGCTGCCGGGCTGCTCAGATTGTCTTTTCCGGGAACCGTGACCACAGCGCTGGTGATTGGATCGATGCTTAGCTGTACGATCATGTGGTAGTATTTGCGAGGAGTTAGGTGTTGGACGACGTGGACGATGCCAATTTGTAGCTCCTGGTCCTCTTTGCGGCGGCGCAAAAAGTTTGAGGAGCCCCGGAC
>JBAXCM010000523.1:0-3383 GCA_037141475.1 Verrucomicrobiota bacterium
CCCCCTATATGGAAACACCCCCTTTCTCCGAACTCGGCCTTCCCGCATGCCTGCTGGAAGCCATTGAAACCCTGGGCTACGAGCGCCCCTCGCCGATCCAGGCGATGAGCATCCCGACCGCCTTGCTGGGCCGGGATCTGGTCGGGCTGTCGGCAACCGGCTCCGGCAAGACCGCCGCCTTCGCCTTGCCGGCCCTCGCCCTGTTGGATGTGAATGCACTCCATCCGCAAGTGCTCATTCTCTGCCCGACGCGCGAACTCGCGGTGCAGGTGTGCGAGGATGTGCATCGGCTCGGCGCGAAACTCATCGGGCTGCACGCCACCCCGGTTTACGGTGGGGCGCCGATGGATCGCCAGTTGCGTGCCCTACGCTCTGGCGCTCAGTTGATTGTGGGGACCCCCGGCCGCCTGCTGGATCACCTGCGGCGCGGTTCCCTTGATGCCTCGCGCGTCAAGCTGGCGATTCTCGATGAGGCGGATCGCATGCTGGACATGGGGTTTCGCGATGAAATGGATGAGTTATTGGCCGCCCTCCCCCCCGAGCGCCAGACCTTGTTTTTCTCGGCCACCATGAACCCGGGGGTCTCGCGGCTGATCCAGCGCTTCGGGAAAACCCCGGAAATCATCGAAGTTCAGCAAAAATCCCGCACCGTTTCGACGGTGGATCAATCCTACTTTGAAGTGCGCCAGCGCTCGAAAGTCGAGGTGCTCTCGCGCTTGCTCGACATGAGCCCGCCCCGCCTGGCCCTCATTTTTTGCAATACCAAGCGCTCGGTGGACGAATGCACCGAAGACCTCGTCAATCGCGGATATGCCGCCGACCGCTTGCACGGGGACATGACCCAGCAAATGCGCGAACGGGTGCTCAAGCGCTTTCGCGAGGGGTCCGTCGAGTTGCTGGTGGCCACCGATGTGGCGGCCCGCGGCCTCGACATCGACGAAATCGACATTGTTTTCAACTACGACCTACCCACCGACCCCGAAGACTATGTCCACCGCATCGGCCGCACCGGGCGTGCCGGGCGTTCGGGCCGGGCGGTGAGTTTTGTTTACGGGCGGGAAATTTACCGCATTCAATCCATCGAGCGCTACACCCGGTCGGTGATTCGCCGCGAGCGCATCCCATCCCAGGAACAAGTCGAAGGCCGCCGCGCCGACCTGATCTTTGATTCCTTGAAAGAGCGCCTCGAAAGCGGCAAATTCGATGCCTATCAGGATAATATCGACCGCCTGCTCGAACAAGGGCACACCCCGACGGATATCGCCGGCGCGTTGGTGACCTTGCTGCGCGAGGCGAGTGGCCGCGAAGGCTCGGCCATCGAGGAAGATCGTGAACCGGAACGCCGCGACCCGCGGGATGCCAAGTTCCAGAAATCCAAGGACGCCGGCTTTCAGCGCGAAGGCGGCCCGAAAGCCCGCCTGGAGCGGCCGGAGCGCCAGGAGCGCTCAGGTTCGCGGGAGGTCCATAGCGCCCAGGCCGGCATGGCCAGTCTGTTCCTGTCCTTGGGAAAAACCCATGGCGTCATGGCCAAGGAGATTGTCGGCATGCTCTACCGCGAGGCCGGCCTGCCCGACGGGTGCCTGGGACGTATCTCGTTGTTTCCGAAACACTCGCTCGTCGATGTGCCCGAAGCCTTTGTCCAACAAGTCATCGAGCGCACCCGCAACGCCCGTCTGCGCGGCCGCCCCTTCCGCATCGACCGCGACCGCGGGCCTCAGGACCGGCCGTAGGGAGCGACGACCTTACTGTCGTCGTGCGGATGCAACGCCAATGAACCCGAAATCCGAAGTTGAAATCTGAAAGTTGATCATGAAACCACGGATTACACAGATTTTACGGATTTTTTAGCTTTAGATTAGCGCACCATTTGCAGCACAGTCGAAGCTCTGGACGGCCCCTATTTTAATCCGTAAAATCCGTGTAATCCGTGGTTCATTCAACCTCGAGTTGTGTTGAACTTCGGTTTCCGGGTTCATGGGCCGCGCTTCCGCCACCACCACAAAATGTGGTGGCTCCTTACTAGGATCATGCCACTCCTGCGCCTCCGGTTATCCGGGAGCACCGGCGGCGGTGCCCATATTTCCCCCTGGTCGCCGGGAAAAATTCATGATTTTACACAAGACGCCGTTGCCGTAACGCTAACAGCCGAGTCGCAGAAAAAAGCCACCTTCATTCCACCTATCCACATGATCGAAGTTGACAGTCTAACCAAACATTTTGGAACCAAAACCGCCGTGGACCATCTGTCGTTTGCGGTGAACAAAGGCGAGGTGCTGGGGTTTCTCGGGCCCAACGGGGCCGGCAAATCCACCACCATGCGGATGATCACCGGATTTTTCCCGCCGACCTCGGGCGATGCCAAAGTCTGTGGCATCTCGATCGTGGATCGGCCGGCTGCAGCCAAGGCGAAAATCGGCTACCTGCCCGAATCCGCGCCGCTCTACCGCGACATGACCGTCATCGGGTTTCTGCGGTTTTGCGCCGCCATCCGCGGCCTGTCCGGCAACGCCAAAAAGGATGCCGTCGAGCGTGCCATCGATACCTGTTCGCTTGCCTCGGTTGCAGCCCAGTCCATCGACACGCTCTCGAAAGGCTACCGTCACCGCACCTGCCTCGCCCAAGCGCTGCTGCATGACCCCGAAGTGCTGATCCTCGACGAGCCGACCGATGGCCTCGACCCCAACCAGAAGCACGAGGTCCGCCAACTCATCAAGCGCCTGGGCCAGACCAAGGCCATCCTCTTCTCGACCCATATCCTTGAAGAAGTCGAGGCCGCGTGCACCCGTGCGGTTATCGTCGATCGCGGCAAAATCGTGGCCGACGGCACCCCCGCGGAACTCGTCGCCCAATCCGGTAGTGGGTCGCTCACCGACCTGTTCCGCACCGTCACCTCCCGCGACACCGAAGCCGCCCGCTAAGCCGCCAGCGCCAGCACAGCCCCGGCCATTCTCTATCGAGCATTTTTTTCATCCCATCCCCTATCTTCCATGTCATCCCTAACCATCTACAAACGCGAGCTAGGCAGTTACTTTGCCCAGCCCACCGCTTATGCGATCATTGTGATCTTTCTGCTGCTGTCCATGGGCCTGGCCTTTAGCTTCGGCAATTTCATGCGCGTGGGCGATTCCTCGCTGGAATGGACGTTCTTTTTCTGGCACCCGTGGATCTTCATGCTGCTGGCCCCGGCCGTGGGCATGCGCCTGTGGGCCGACGAACAACGCAACGGCACCATCGAGTTGCTAGGCACCTTCCCGCTTTCCACCAGCAGTGCCATTATCGGCAAATTCGTCGCGGCGGCCACCGTCTGGTTGGTGGCCTTGGCTTGCACCTTCCCGATTGTCCTCACGGTCAATTACCTCGGCAAACCCGACAACGGTGCTATC